>CAJBVC010000442.1 GCA_903958915.1 uncultured beta proteobacterium | reverse complement strand
TTGCTTCGGCCAGTTGCCGGCCAATCCCCAGTCCGCGAAAGGCCGGGCTTACATAGAGGCGCTTCATTTCGCAGGCATTGGGGTAGTCCACGCCATCGAGTGCGCGCAAGGCGCAGCATCCAGCATATTCCCCATCCACCGTGGCAAGCAATAGCGCGCCGCGCGGCGAGGCGTACTCTCCTGGCAGGCTGCGCAGTTCTTCCTCAAAATTCTGGAAACACAGGTCGACTGCCAGCGAATGGGCGTAGTTCTTGAACAGTTCGCGCAATCCATCCATGTCTGCCAATGTTGCCGGGGCTGTCAGGCAAACGGTACGGCTGGCAAGCGCTGCTGGCGCAGTTGCAGACATCAACCGGCCCACTTCACCAGCCACGCCACGGCCAGGGCGCACACGGCAAACACAATCGCTCCGACAGTGCGTGAAACAGCGTCGTCGCGTGAAGATGGAAATGCCTGTGTCAAATCCTTGTCGCCATGCAGCATGGGCGCGACGAGATTTTCACCCTTGCGCACCCGGTAAAACACAATGGCGCCCACATGCAACAGCACCAACACGATCAGAATCACTTTACCCACTTCGGTATGGTAGTTCGTCGCCAAGCTCACCCAGTCGCCCGACACCATTTTGGCCAATGGACCCGAAGATGCTATCTCGTCGTCGCTAAACAGGCCCGTGCCCACCTGCACCAAGGCAAAAAACAATAGCCCCAGGACAGACAGGGCACCCATCGGATTGTGCCCAACCGAATGCTCGGGCGAAGCATTGCCTTTGAGGTACTGCAGCACGGTCGTCGGGCCTTTTACAAAGGTCACAAAGCGCGACCAGCGTCCACCGACAACACCCCAGAGGAGGCGAAAAGCCAGCAGACTCAAAACCGTGTAACCCAGCCGGAAGTGCCAGACCATCGCGTCGCCGGCAATTTCGCCTGTAATCACCAATCCAACAAAACACGCCACCAGACACCAATGGAAAAGGCGTGTGGGTAAATCCCATACTCGAACAATATTCAAGGCATTTCTCCAGGTCACTGACGGGCTCACGGTCTCCCGACGAATCGCATGGTACCAACAGTTGCAGCACGCGCGTCAGAATCCAGTGTCGTCTGAGCAGAAATATTGAATCCCCTCTAAACTCTGGGCTCTTTCGTCTTTTCCAACCCTTCTACCTTAAGGTCATTTCATGAAGAAAATCGCTTCTCTCGCCATCGCCGTCGCAACTCTGGCGGTGGCTGTTCCCGCATCTGCCCAGTTTGCCAAGCCCGAAGATGCGATCAAGTACCGCAAGAGTGCATTGTTCGTGATGCAACAGAATTTTGGCCGGGCTGCTGGCATGGCACAGGGAAAAATTCCATTCGATGCCAAAGTGGCCGCTGAAAGTGCTGCGGTGGCTGAGTTCGTCTCCAAGCTGCCATTTGCCGGTTTTGGTGATGGCACCGACAAGGGCGACACCAAGGCAGATCCAAAGATCTGGGCCGAGAAGGCGAAGTTCAATGAAATGGCTGAAAAGATGCAAGCCGAGATGACCAAGTTCGCCGCTGCCGCCAAGACAGGCAGTGCGGACAACATGAAAGCAGCTTTGGGCGCAGTGGGTGGCACCTGCAAGGGATGCCACGATGCTTATAAAAAGGATTGATGCTGATCAGGCAGCTCCAGCCTGTGGTTGAATGCAGGGGTGGTAAGGCCGTGATGGCCTGCCACCCTTTTTTCTTTTTTGGATGCCGCTACCCCCACGCGCGCTGATTGCAATGAAACCGATGTCCCAGGGTAAAGCCATCATCATCTTTGTGGTGTTTGCGTTTGCCTATTTCTTCTCGACGCTGATTCGTGCCGTCACCGCCACACTCGCTCCCACACTCGTGCAGGAGTTTTCACTGAATGCGCGTGATCTGGGCTTGCTCGCCGGGGGCTATTTCTTGGGATTTGCAGCGGTTCAACTGCCATTGGGACAATGGCTGGACCGATTTGGTCCCAAAAAGGTCGTACTGAGCTTCCTGTCGATTGCAGTGCTGGGCTGTGTGGCCTTCTCAATGGCCACGGGGTTCACGGGTCTTGTGCTAGCGCGCATGTTGTGTGGTGTCGGAGTGGGTGCCTGCCTGATGGCTCCACTGACAGGGTATCGGCGCTGGTATGCACCGGCGAACCAGATGCGTGCCAACTCATGGATGCTGATGGTCGGTGCGCTGGGAATGGTTGCCTCCACCTTGCCAGTGCAGTGGTTGCTGCCTTATGTCGGCTGGCGGTCGCTGTTCCTGGGGTTGGGCGGCTTGGTGGTTCTTGCCATGCTGCTGATGGCGTGGCAGATTCCGGCCTGGGAGGTAACTCCAGTGACGCCCGCCGACACAGTTGCCGTCCAAACGGCTGAAGTGGTGCCACCAGGGTATGCCCAGGTCTGGAGCAATCCGTACTTTCGTCGCATGGCCCCCCTGGGCTTTTTCAACTACGGCGGCATGGTGGCTCTGCAGACATTGTGGGCAGCGCCCTGGATGGTGCGGGTCGGCGGATACAGCGCGCTGCAGGCCGCTACGGGGCTGTTCTGGATCAATGTAGCCATGCTGGTGGTGTTCTGGCTGTGGGGGCTTGCCAACCCATGGCTGGCGCGCAACGGGTTCACGGCCGACCGTCTGATGGTCTGGGGTGTGCCCTTAAGCATGGCCATGCTTGCTACCCTTATAGGAGCTGGTGACGCTTACCCAGCGGGCATTGCAGCCATATTGCTGCTGTATTGCGTGACATCCACCGTGTGTGCCTTTGCGCAGCCGGCAGTGGCGCTGGCGTTCCCAACCGCGCTCGCCGGGCGCGCGCTGTCGGCCTACAACCTGGTGATCTTTTGCGGAGTTTTTGCCGTTCAATGGGGTGTTGGGCTGCTGGTGGATGGCTTTCGGGCGTTGCAATGGTCGGAAGTTGCCGCCTACCAGGGGGCCATCGCAGTTTTTGGTGGGTGTTGTATCGCTGCGTACTTGCACTTTTTGCGCGCAAAGTAACGCCATAATCACTTGGCACCATGAACACCGGCATTCTCATCATCGCCCATGCCCCACTGGCCAGTGCACTGCGTACCTGCGTGATGCATGTGTACCCGGATGCCGATGCAGGAGTCCTCGCTCTGGATGTGCTGCCCAATGATCCTACCGAGGTCACCAGCAGGGCGGCGGTTGCGATGCTCGCCGAGTTGCACACACCCAACGCCCTGGTCCTGACCGATGTGTTTGGCGCCACACCCTGCAACGTGGCGCAGAAATTGGTGGATGGCGTCCGTTCCCGACTGGTGGCAGGGGTCAACCTGCCGATGCTGCTGCGGACCGTGAATTACCGCCATGAGCCCCTCGATGTGCTGGTGGCCCGCGCCATGGCCGGTGGCTCCCAGTGCATCATGCAGGTGGCGGTGTCGGCACCCCAAAATCAGGCAAAGAAAAATAATGATCACCAGCACCACGACCATCAGCAATAAGCTGGGACTGCACGCGCGCGCTTCAGCCAAGCTGACCAAACTGGCGGGCAGCTTTCCGTGCGAGGTGTGGATGACGCGCGGCGAGCGTCGCGTCAATGCCAAGAGCATCATGGGTGTGATGATGCTGGCCGCCGGCATCGGGTCGCAAGTGACGATCGACACCAACGGAGAGCGCGACCAGGAAGCGATGGACGCTTTGCTTGCGCTCATCGCCGACAAGTTTGGCGAAGGAGAGTAGCTTGAGAACGCTGGGCAGCGCAGTACGCGAAGCGGCAAGCGTGGGGGCGAAAATGAGCGCCGACGGGCCGCCCCTAGGCGCGAGAGCCCCCTTGGGGGGCAGCGCAGTACGCGAAGCGGCAAGCGTGGGGGCTATGTCGTGACTTTCGCGATCCATGGCTTGGCGGTGTCCCGCGGTGTTGCGATCGGGCGTGCAGTGCTGGTCGCATCAAGCCGGGTCGATGTCGCGCACTACTTTGTCGAGGCACATGAGGTTGCTGCAGAAATAGAACGCGTCAGGGTGGGCCGCGATACGGTGGTCGAAGAAATCCACCGCATGCAGGCAACCATTTCGCACATGGGCCCCAAAGAGGCACCCCATGAGCTCAGTGCCCTGCTCGATGTGCACCGGATGTTGCTGCAGGACGACGAGTTGATCGCCGGGGTCAAGCACTGGATCACCGACCGTCTTTATAACGGCGAGTGGGCGCTCACCACACAGTTAGAAGTCATTGCGCGGCAATTCGACGAAATGGAAGACGAGTATCTGCGCGAGCGCAAGGCCGACATGGAGCAGATCGTCGAGCGTGTGCTGCGCGCCATGAAAGGGGTCGGCCCCTCCATTGTTGCGCACCACCAGCAGCAGCGCCAGGCACGCAAACCCTCCCAGCAGGACCTTCTGCTCGACGATACGGTGGATGTGCCATTGATTTTGATCGCGCATGATCTGTCACCTGCCGACATGCTGCAATTCAAGCAGAGTGTGTTTGCCGGTTTTATTACGGACGTTGGCGGCAAGACCTCGCACACCGCCATCGTGGCGCGCAGCATGGATATTCCGGCGGTGGTGGGTGCCCGCACCGCCAGCCAGTTGGTGCGCCAGGATGATTGGGTCATCATCGACGGCGACGCGGGGGTGGTCATTGTCGACCCCTCCAGCATCATTCTGGCCGAGTACGGGTTCAAGCAGCGCCAGGGCGAACTCGAGCGTGGCCGCCTGCAACGCCTGCTGCACACCCCGGCCGTCACGCTCGACGGTGAGCGCATTCATCTGCTGGCTAACATCGAGATGCCGGACGATGCGCCAGGCGCATTGAAGGCCGGTGCGCTCGGCGTCGGACTGTTTCGCAGTGAGTTTCTCTTCATGGGCCGCCAGGGCCGCTTGCCCGATGAGGAAGAACAATACCAGGCCTACAAGCGCGCCATCGAGGGCATGGAGGGGCTGCCGGTCACCATTCGCACGGTCGATGTCGGTGCCGACAAGCCGCTTGACGAATCCATCCGCGACGTTGCACACCTCAACCCGGCGCTGGGGCTGCGGGCGATTCGCTGGAGCCTGGCCGACCCCGCCATGTTTCTCACACAGTTGCGCGCCATTCTGCGGGCAGCGGCGCATGGACAGGTCAATTTGCTGGTGCCGATGCTGGCCCACGCCCGCGAGATTCGCCAGACGCTGGCGCACATCGACCACGCGCGTGCCATGCTCGACAACCGGGGCGTCTCCTATGGGCCGGTCCGCTTGGGGGCCATGATTGAGATACCGGCGGCCGCGTTGAGCCTGCCTTTGTTCCTGAAGTATTTCGACTTTCTGTCGATCGGTACCAACGATCTGATCCAGTACACGCTGGCGATCGACCGTGCGGACGAATCGGTGGCGCACCTGTACGACCCGCTGCATCCTGCGGTATTGCGCCTGGTTGCTGACACCATTGCCGCTGGCCGGCAGCAGGGCAAGGAAATTGCCGTATGCGGTGAGATGGCCGGGGACGTTGCGCTGACACGCTTGTTGCTCGGTCTGGGACTGCGCAGTTTTTCCATGCATCCAGCGCAGATTCTGGCGGTCAAGCAGGAGGTGTTGCGCTCCGATACCGTCAAGCTTGAAGAATGGGCAAAGCGGGTATTGGCCTCGGAAGACCCTTCTCGGGAAATGGTTACAACGTAATCTGTGCAGGGTGTGCCGCTTCGCCGCCCCCGGCGTTACGTGTGCCCGTAGCGCCAAACGCCACTATTGACACTATTCTTCCTTGCCCTGCGATACCCTGCCATCGAGAATCGAAAGGTCACACATCATGCGGAGCGGTATGCCTTTTGTAGCACTGAGGGAATTCAGGGATCTGGAGAAGAACTTTTTGCCGTCGTTGGCGAGTAATCTCCGCGAAATTGTTATCGATCTCGCTTCTGCGCGCCAGCTTGGGCGCTATCTGACGATGAAGCAACTGGTACTGCTGCAAGGCGGCACTGCGACAACGGTGCGCCGGCGCGTGGCACATCTGTTGGCGCTGGGACATGTCGTCAAACGTCCCCACCAATCCGATGGGCGCAGCGACTACTTTGATGTCTCGGAATGCGTGTGGAGCCAGATGTCGCACGTGGGGACTTCTCTGCAGCAGATGGGCGCTGGCATACAGGCCCGAGCGGCAAAAAGCGCCGAAAGCTCTCAGGAAAGCGGCGGATAGCCCATGTCCCATTGGGAACGACGTCAACTCATGCTTGTGGCCGATACCATTCGGCGCTGGCTAGTCCAGCAAAAGCCCTTGCCAGCGCAGCAGGCGGACCTGTATCAGTTGCTGCAACGGGCGGACCAGGGTTCTAAAACCATACTTACCGATGCGGGTTTGCTCTCGGATATCAAGTCCGGGTTGTGTCACATTTGTGCCAGGGA
>CAJBVC010000441.1 GCA_903958915.1 uncultured beta proteobacterium | reverse complement strand
CCTACACCCAGGTGATTCGGGGTATTGACTCCGACGCGCTGCGGTTGCTGCTCTACCACTTCCCCAGCATGAGCACGTATGGCTTTTCGCATGCCGCCATCGCGGAACTGGTTCGTCGCTATCCGCAGCAGGTGGTTGGCATCAAAGACAGCAGCGGTGATCTGGCGCACTCGCTGGCCCTCGCGCAGGCGTTTCCGGAATTTGCCGTTCTGGTAGGAGCGGAACCTCATGTCGCTCCCGTCATGCTGGCAGGTGGCTCAGGCTCCGTGAATGGCCTCGCCAACATTGCGCCGCGCCTGATGCGCCGCGTCATCGACGCACCCGGCAAAGTCGATCCGCTTGACGTGCAGTGCATGACGTCGCTGCTGGCGCTGATGGCGGTTCGCCCCAATCTTCCTTTTCTGGGCGTCTACAAAACCATGCTGGCTGAACAAACGGGCGACGATTTCTGGCTTACCATGCGTGCGCCGCTGTGGCGCCTGAACGAGGATGAAGAGCAGGCAATACGGCAAGGCTATCGCTCGCTGGGCGATTTGCTGCAGTTGATCTGATTGCCACAAACCAAGTACCACCACAACAGGAGACACCCCATGACCACATCCAACCTTCGTCGCCGCACATTGCTGGCTGCCACGGCTGCGCTCGGAGCAAGCGCCCTGCCTGCCATGTCCCAGAGCAAGACCGTGCTGCGCATTTCGACACCCGCCGTGCCCGATGACTGGCATGCCAAGATGTGGACGGTGTTCAAAGAAAGTCTGGAAAAAAGTGCGCCCGGCGAGTTTGACGTGCAGATCAACCTCAATGCGTCGCTGTTCAAGCAGGGCACTGAACCCGCAGCCATGGCACGCGGCAACCTGGAGCTGAGTTCCATCTCGGCTTTTGACATTGCCAAACTGGTGCCCGAGTTCTCGGTGTTTACCGCCGGCTACATGGTGCGCGACCCGGAGCAGCAGCAAAAGATCTTCAATGGCCCCATCGGCGCAGAGTTGTTCAAGACCGTGGCCGAAAAGATGGAAGTCACGCCACTGGCTACGGTGTACCTGGGAACGCGCCAGGTCAATTTGCGCGAAGTGCGCAACGTCAAGACACCGGCCGATCTGAAGGGTGTCAAGCTGCGCATGCCCGGCTCCAAGGAGTGGTTGTTCCTGGGCGAAGCGCTCGGCGCCACCGCCACGCCGCTGGCATTTGGCGAGGTCTATCTGGGCCTGAAGACCGGCACCATCGATGGCCAGGACAACCCACTGCCGTCGGTACGCGCTGCCAAGTTTTATGAGGTGACCAAGCAGATCGTGCTGACCAGCCACCTGGTGGACGGTATCTTTATTGCAATTTCCAACAAGAGCTTCAACGCCTTGAGCGCGCCACAAAAACAGAAAGTCACTGCGGCGGCGCAAGCTGCCGCTGCGTTCAACAACGAGAACCGCATTAAGGAAGAAACACAGTTGGTGGAGTTTTTCAAGAAGGAAGGCCTGCAGGTCACCACACCCGATGTCGACGCCTTCCGCAAGGCAGTGCAAACCACCTACCAGAACTCGGATTACGCCAAGGTCTGGCCCAAAGGCATCGTGGAGCGTATCAACGCCACAAAATAGGTGGTTGTGTTGCTCTGGCTCAAGCGCGCCGCCAATGCGATTGGCGGTGCGCTGTTTCTGATGCTGTTTATCGTTTTCATCGTACAGATTACGGCACGCTTTGGCTTCAACAAACCACTGCCCTGGACCGATGAAGCCGCCGTCATTCTCTACGTCTGGGTAATTCTCTGGGCTGCTGCCGTGGTGGTGCCCCAGCGTGAGCACGTGGTGTTTGACCTGCTGTGGAACAGTGTGGGGCAGCGTACGCGCCAGGCTATGGCCGTCGTGGGCAATCTGCTGATTGGCGGGCTCGCACTGGTGGGGCTTCCCGCCAGTTGGGACTATGTGCACTTCATGCGACGTGAAGGCACGCCTGTGCTGGACATTCCCTTCATGTGGGTTTACCTGCCCTTTGTGCTGCTGCTGCTTGCACTGGTGGTGCGCAGCGTCTACGCCATCTGGAACGCCGCCCGCGGTGTCGGGGTGCAGGCCGAGTTGCGGCTATGACAACTGGTCTTACCGCGCTGGTCTGTGTGTTGGTAGCGGGCATGCTGCTGCGCATGCCGATCGGTTTTTCCATGCTGGCCTCGGGCTTTGCCTATCTGCTGGTCAAGCGCCAGGACCTGGGGCTGGTGGCGGAGCAGGTGGCCAATGGCCTGTACAACAGCTACGTGCTGCTGGCCGTTCCACTCTTTGTATTTGCCGCCAACATCATGAATGCGGGGACGGTGAGCGAGCGCATTTTTGACTTCTGCCGTATTCTGGTCGGACGCATGCGCGGCGGCCTGGCCCAGGTGGACATTCTGGTGAGCGTCATCTTCTCCGGCATGAGCGGCAGCGCCATCGCCGACGCCGCCGGCCCCGGTCTGGTGACAATTCGCCAGATGCTCAAGAAGCCAGAATACACGCGCGGCTTTGCTGGCGCCGTGGTGGTGGCCAGTGCCACGCTGGGTCCGATCATCCCACCCAGCATCCCGATGGTGATCTACGCCATGGTCTCAGGCGCTTCGGTGGGCGCGCTGTTCCTGGGTGGCGTGGTACCTGGGTTCCTGATGGCGGGACTGATGATGGTGGTGGTGCACTTCATTGCCGTCAAACGCAACATGCCGCGCGATGACCCGGTGCCGCGCTCCGAGTGGGCTGGCCTGATCTTTCGCGGCGCTCTGCCACTCTCCATGCCCATCGTTCTGCTGGGCGGCATCTATTCTGGCGTCTTCACACCGACCGAAGCTGCAGCCGTGGCGGCGCTGCATTCGCTCGTTCTGGCAACGGTTTTTTTCCGTGCCCTAACTTGGCGCAGCTTCTGGGGCGTGGTGATGGAATCGGCGCGCGGCAGTGCTGTGATCACCATGATCCTGGCCGGCTCGTTTGTGCTGAACTACGCTTTCACTGCTGAGGGTGTGCCACAGGCCATGGCGCAGTGGGTTGACAGCATGCAACTGTCGCAGGTGAAGTTCCTGTTGCTGGTGAACGTCATGTTCCTGGTACTGGGGTGCTTTCTGGACGTGTCGGTGCTGCTGCTGGTGTTTGTACCCATGCTGCTACCCGCGGCCAAATTGCTCGGGGTGGACCTGGTGCACTTCGGTGTGCTGGTCGTGCTCAACATGATGATCGGGCTGATTCACCCGCCCTTTGGCAT
>CAJBVC010000440.1 GCA_903958915.1 uncultured beta proteobacterium | reverse complement strand
CTTGGTGATACGCCGTGGCAAATCCATGCGGCGCCTGGTCACGATACCCATTCGGTGATTTTGTTTGAGCCAGTCGACCGGTTACTGGTGTCGGCAGACGCGTTGTGGGAGCGCGGTTTTGGCGTGGTCTTTCCCGAGCTCGACGGCGAGGGTGCATTCGATGAAGTGGCGCGCACGCTGGACATCATTGAGTCTCTGCAGCCCGCGATGGTCATCCCCGGCCACGGCGCACCTTTTCGTGATGTGGCGGCGGCACTTTCCGTGGCGCGCCAGCGCTTGGACAGCTTTGTGCGCAACCCCGCCAAGCACATGCAGTATGCCGCCAAGGTGCTGCTCAAATTCAAACTACTCGAAGCGCAGCATCTGGAGCTGCAGGCGCTGATTCAATGGGCCGAAAGCACTCCGTATTTCGCCTCCACCTTTGCACGGCACTTTTCGGGTGCCCCATTGGCTGAAGCGGTCGAACAACTGGTGCGCGAGTTGGTGCGTTCCGGGGCCGCAACGCTGCAGGGTAGCGAAGTACACAACGCCTGATCCCAGAAAATTCACAAGGAGACATTCATGCCCATTACCAAAGGATTTCGCGCCCTCGTTGACGAGGCCATGGCCCAGGTCACTACGTATTCCGTGCAAGAGGTTCGCACGCGCCTGGATGACCCCAAGGCGCAAGTGGTCGATATCCGCGATGTCCGTGAGCTCAACGAAGGCACGGTAGTGGGCGCTTACCATGCGCCACGTGGCATGCTCGAATTCTGGGTCGACCCGGAGTCGCCCTACCACAAGAAGATTTTTGCCGATGAGTCCAAGGAGTTCATCCTGTTCTGTGGCGCGGGCTGGCGCAGCGCGCTGGCAGCCAAGGCGCTGCAGGACATGGGCATGACCAATGTGGCGCATATCGACGGCGGCTGGGCGGCCTGGGTGAAGGAAGGCGCGCCCACCGAGACCCTGGAGCAGCACAAGGCCCGGCGCCCGGCGAAGGCTGGATAACCCCAAGGAGACACCGTCATGGACATGCCTGTCAAACACGACTTCATGGCAGAAACCCATGAAGTCCAGAACCAGCCGCCGGCCCTGCAGGACTACAACTTGTACCAGCAGGACACTGCGCTGCGCGAAGCGGTGGCACGTGAGGGTGCAGCGTGGGCTGAAAGCGACTTGCAAGCCTTTGGTGCCTTGACCGGCTCGCGCGAAGTGATTGAGCTGGGTTTCCAGGCCAACGAAAACAAGCCGGTTCTTTACACCCATAACAACTACGGCCACCGCATCGACGAAGTGCGCTTTCACCCGGCCTACCACCGCCTGATGCAGATTTCGCTGGAAAACGGCCTGCACTCCTCGCACTGGACGCGTCCCGGCCCCGGTGCGCAGGTGGCACGTGCGGCCAAGTTTTACCTGCAAGCCCAAGTCGATGCGGCGCATGGGTGCCCGGTCACCATGACTTCGGCCGCCATTCCCTCGCTGCTGGAGCAGCCCGATGTTGCTGCGCGCTGGACCGACAAAATCATGGCCTGCGCCTACGACCATCGCAACGTTCCGGCGGAGCAGAAGCAGGCTGTGACGATCGGCATGGCCATGTCGGAGAAGCAGGGCGGCTCCGATGTGCGTGCCAACACCTTACGCGCTTTCACGCTGGGCGCTGGCGGGCCTGGCCAAGCCTATGAACTGGTTGGCCACAAATACTTTGTGTCGGCGCCCATGTGCGATGCGTTTCTGGTGCTCGCGCAGGCACCCGGTGGTTTGTCGTGCTTCCTGTTGCCGCGCTGGCGGCCCGACGGCAGCAAGAATGCGCTGCAGATTCAGCGGCTCAAGAACAAGATGGGCAATGTAGCCAACGCCTCCTGCGAAACCGAGTTGCGCGGCGCCTATGCCGAGATGGTGGGCGGCGAAGGCCGCGGCGTGGCTACCATTCTGAAGATGGTCAGCATGACGCGCTTTGATTGCATGATCGGTTCCTCGGGCGGCATGCGCCAGGCCGCAGCCCAAGCGCTGCACCACTGCAACTACCGTGCTGCCTTTGGCAAGCGACTGGTAGAGCAGCCCTTGATGCAAAACGTGCTGGCCGATCTGGTGATCGAAAGCGAGGCGGCACTGGCGCTCACCATGCGCATCGGGCGGGCGCTGGACAGTACCTCCGAGGCCGAAAAACTGCTGGTGCGCATGGGCACGGCGGTGGGCAAATACTGGATCTGCAAACGCACCCCAGCCCATGCAGTGGAGGCGATGGAGTGCATCGGCGGCAGCGGTGTGATGGAAGACTGCATCATGCCACGCCTGTTCCGCGAGTCGCCCGTCAATTCCATCTGGGAAGGCAGCGGCAACGTGCAATGCCTGGACATGCTGCGCGCCATGCACCGCAATCCCGGTTCCATGGAAACCTACATGGCGGAAGTCAAGCTAGGGCTGGGCAGCGATCGGCACCTGGACCACTTTGTGGCACAACTCGACGGCGAACTCGCCGACCTCGGCGACATCGAATACCGCGCCCGTGGCCTGGTGGAAAAAATGGCGCTGGCGCTGCAGGGCTCCTTGTTGGTGCGCCGTGGCAACGCCGCCGTGGCCGATGCGTTCTGTGCGTCCCGCTTGTCAGGCCAGGCCAGTGGGCTGGCCTTTGGCAACCTGCCCAGGGGTGTGGACTGCGCTGGCATCATCGCGCGGGCTACGCCGGTGCGCCCGTAGGGGTCCGGGTGGCTGAGGGTTTTGCGCAGGTAAAGGAGGAGCCCGCAGGGCGGGGGACACGGAGCAAGGCCCTCTGCCACCCGTGCCCCTAGCCGAACTGCTTGAGAAACGCCAGTACCTTGGCTGCGTCATAGCTGTCGCCTGCCTCCAGCGTGCCTGTGTCCTGCGAATGCAGCAACTTGCCATCGCTGTCCAGCACGAACAGGTGCGGGTAGCCCTTGATCTTGGGCCAGCGTGACAGTACGGCCTCGTTCTTGTTCTCAGGCGACCAGTTCACCTTGACCGTGACGTAGCGGCTATCGAGGACGACTTTGATCTCGGTCTGTGCGGCCAGAAATCGGTCGAGGATATGGCACCACCTGCACCACTCCCCGCCCACATCCACCAGCACGCGTTTGCCCTGCGATTTGGCCAAGGCTGTGGCGGTGGCAATGTCTTTGGCGGCGTCGCGCTGCGGGTCAAATTTGGACGGCAGGTCCTGGGCTGTCGCCGCTACCGAGAGGAAGGCGAAACACAGAATGAGAAAGGTGCGGTAGAGGGCGGTCATGGGTGCAAGCGGAAATGTGGAGGAACTGGAGTCGATAGCATTATTCCAGCAAGTGGGCTGCAGACGCAGCTTTGTGGTGATGTTGATCTGTCACAATTGACGTTTACGTAAACGTCAAGTCACGCTACAGCATTGAGGGACAACCATGTCGGTTCTGGACACCAAATTGAACGCCCGTTCTTCCGAGTTTCTCGCCAACGCCACTGCCATGCGCGGCCTGGTGGCAGACCTCAACCTGCAGATCGACAAGACTGCTCTGGGTGGCGGTGATGCCGCACGTGCCAAACACACAGCGCGGGGCAAGTTGTTACCACGCGACCGGGTGCGCATGCTGCTCGACCCCGGAACGCCGTTTCTGGAACTCTCCCCTTTGGCAGCGCTGGGCATGTACCCGGACCGTGATGGCACCGACAGCGCCCCCAGTGCCGGGCTGATTGCAGGCATTGGCCGCGTGAGCGGGGTGGACTGCATGATCGTCTGCAACGACGCCACCGTGAAGGGTGGCACCTACTACCCGTTGACGGTGAAAAAGCACTTGCGCGACCAGGAAGTG
>CAJBVC010000439.1 GCA_903958915.1 uncultured beta proteobacterium | reverse complement strand
GGCAATCACGGCCAGGGCCGGCAACCAGACGTAGCCCAGCGACCACGCGGGCAAACCCGGCAACGCGCTGCCACTCACCACATAGCCGACCGTGTTGGCCAAGGCAATCGGAAAACCCAACGCTGCGCTGGTGGCAACTGCATTGAGGATGACCACGTTGTGCGCCACCATGAACGGCACACTGATAAAGCCTCCACCCGCGCCGACCAGGCCCGACAAGAAGCCAATCACGCTGCCGGCCGCAAGCTGCCCCTTCCATGCCGGCATCTGACGGCTGGGTTTGGGCTTTTTGTCCAGGTACATCTGCGTTGCGGAGAAACCGACAAACACGGCAAAAAAAATGGCCAGCGACGTTCCCTTCAGAATGGAGAAAACGCCCACACTGGCAAGAGCGCCGCCCAGCACAATGCCCGGGGCCAGTCCGCGCACGATGTCCCAGCGCACAGCGCCGCGTTGGTGATGGGCGCGCACACTGGAAATCGATGTAAACATGATGGTGGCCATGGACGTGGCAATCGCCATCTTGACCGCCAGATCGGCACCAACACCTTGCCCCGACATGATGAGGGTCATGAATGGCCCGATCAGCATGCCCCCGCCGATGCCCAGCAGGCCCGCAAGAAAGCCCGTTACCAGGCCCAGGGTGGCCAGTTCAACAATCAGTAGGGGGTCGAGCATGGTTGAATGAAATAAGGTGTCTGCGAATGCCGCCGGACCGGCATCCTGAACCATGGTTCAGGTGGGCGAGGTCAGCGCAAGCCTTGGGTTCATCTAACGCGAGATGATCACGCCGGCAAGGCGATGTTCCAAGCCCTTGCTCAAAGAGCATTGGTTCAAGGAACTATAAAGCCCGACGAGCACCGCAGACACGTCCCATTGTAGTGGGCTACCCACTGCTGCGCGCAAGTCATGCGGGTTTGTTGTGCTAAAGAAGGCGTCCGTCTTCGCTGAGCGCTTCATCCAGGCGCTCCAGCAGCGAAGTGAGCAGCAAATCGGGATCGCTGGCGCTCTCTGCAGATCGTGCGCCGCCGCTCGTGGCGGCCGCCGCAGGGGTGGTCACTGTGGGCAGATCTGTCAGGTCAAAGGCCAGATTCAAGGCTGCCAATACGGCAATACGGTCGCGTGCCCGCACTTTACCGGCATCGCGAATCTTGCACATGGCGGTATCAACGCGCTCCACGGCCTCCAGCAATCGCGCGTCGCCACCTTCGGGGCATCCGAGCAGGTAGCTTTGGCCCATGATCTGCACTTCCAGCTGTTTCATGGCAATTCCTTTTGCACGACGCTGGCTTCGGGGAGTTTGTCGAGCAACGCATCGACCCGGGCGCGCGCAGCGCTCAGCCGTGATTTCAGTGTGTCGCGTTCGTGGGTCAATGCGTCCACCTGGGTGGTCAGCAGGGCGTTGGTGCGCTGCAATTCGCCATAGCGCAACAGCAGGCGGTCTACACGCTCGGCAATTTGGTCGATGGGGGTCGAGTTCGACATACAGCGTGCATTGTAGGGTTTGGGCAAGGCGGAGCGGCGTAAAATGCACGGGTTGGTGCTCGCGGTGTGGTTCACACGCCGCAGTTCAACGGGAAGCAGGAGGGGTTGCCCCAAGCAAGCCTAACCTGCGCTGCCCCCGCAACGGTAAGTGAACAGATCTTCGCGATTGCACTGTCATCACAGCCACTGGGCGTTTGAACACGCGCCTGGGAAGGCTTG
>CAJBVC010000438.1 GCA_903958915.1 uncultured beta proteobacterium | reverse complement strand
TCGCGAGTTTTTGGCCAAGGACGTGTGCCGCTTCGTCCCAACCGACCGAGACGCCGATTGTAGAAAGATCCACCGTTTTCAGTCCGGCGTAGCCACAAGGATTGATGCGCGAAAAGGGTTCCAGGTCCATCGCCACGTTCAGCGCCACGCCGTGGTAGGTGCAATTGCGGCTGACCTTGATGCCAAGGGCCGCGATTTTTCCCAGGCCGGTGAAGTCGGGTTGTTTGGCTGGCGTTGGCTCGGACAAATGGGGGCCGGAGGAATTGGGGTCGGATCCGGCCGCGAAGTGGAACGGCTCTGACCCCAATTCCGAAGCGTGCGCCACTTCCGAAGGGTGAACCAATTTCTTCGGACGCTGCGCTAGCATGGCATGCCCCGAGGGATCGTCCAGCCGAACATAAATCCCTGGCGCCCCGGCCACACGGTGACCGGTCACGCCAAAGTACAAGAGCGTGCGAATTACCGCTTCCTCGATGCGGTACACATATTCTTTGACGAAGTAGCCGGCGCGTTTCAGGTCGATCAACGGGTACGCCACCACCTGCCCGGGGCCATGGTAGGTGACCTGCCCGCCGCGGTTGGTCGGCACCACCGGGATGTCACCGGGCATGAAAATGTGCTCCGCCTTGCCGGCCAACCCCTGCGTAAAGACCGGCGGATGCTCACAAATCCATAGCTGGTCACGCACACTGGACGTGCCTTGCACGTCTCTTTGGCTTGTAAACTCCTGCATGGCGGCGTAGGTGGGCTTGTACGCCACGAGGCCGAGTTGACGAATCTCGATGTCCATGGGGCGTGGATTAATGGGGGTCAGATTCCAATTCTTTTCGGCACTCATGCGAACAGCGCGTCCAGTTGCGCTCCCATGCCCACGCCGGCGCGGTCTTTCACAATGTGGCCGAACACGCATCGCCCGCCGCTGGTGTTGGCCCAAAGTTCGCCCACCTGGCGCTTTTCCATCTCGTACGGATCGCTTAGCAAGTGCGCACCTTTGTACTCCACCACGGCGATGCGATCATCGACAAGTTCCGCCACAAAGTCCGGGAAAAACCTCCCGCGTGAGGTGCACAGCGCAAAGCCGCAGGGCACGGTGTCCAGGTTGCGCACCCAGTGCTTCACGGCCGGGTGGTGGTCTAGCAACTGGGCGCAGGCAAACTCTTCGCCACCGTCCTTCAAGTCCGCCAGTACCGGGTAAAAGTGTTTGGTGAACTGGTAGCGCCCGCTGTAGCGGGAGCCGGCGGGCGCAGGGTAGCGGTTGCGCTCAAACACCAGCGGGTGCTCCCAGTCCGGCGCAATCTCCCATTTTTGCTCCAGCACCAGCTGGCGAAACTGGGCTTTGGCGGCACGGTCTTTCAGGTCACCCACGTGGGCTTCAATGTCTTGTGCCAGTTTGAAGCGGGCCTTGGCCAGCGCCACCAGCGACAAGCCTTTTTCGTGCAACAGGTGGTTGACCACGGCAGCAAAGTAACTGCTGCGCTGCCCTTGTGTGAACTCGGGCAGTTTTTGAAACAGCGACTGATCCAGCCAGCGCACCAGATCGTCCGCGGTGATGGTGCTTGAGCCATAGTCAAACGCAATCTGGCTGGCATCGGCCGCACGCAGTTGCACATGGGCGTTCTGCAGGTAAATCTCAAACGTGTTGGATTGCTCCACCACATGAAAACCCGGCAGCTGCACCGAGTCTGGGCTGAGCAGGTCAATCTCCACCGTCTCCAGCACGGCTTCGCGTTCCAGTGGCCAGAGCTGACCCTGCGGCGTGGCGCGGTAACCCAGAATGGGCACTGGGGCAAACACCGCACCGCGCGAGGCCGGTGCCGTCTGCGCCGCCGCCAGCGCGTTGTGTTGGGCCACTTTTTCGCGCACCTGCTCTTGCTTTTTGGCGCCGCGCACCTGGGCCAGCAGCAGCGTCTCCAGTTCGGCAGAAATGTGGCCGGTGACCACCACCTGCGCCTCACCGGCAATCTGTGCCGCCTTCACACCGGGCATGGCAAGCAGCTCAGGCGGCGCTGCACTCGCTGCAAAATTAGTAGCTACTCGCGCATATTCCACGGGCGTTAGCGGCTGATTAGTCTCAAACAATGGCAGTGCAGCCTGTTGCACGATCATGGAGGCTACATCGAGCGCTTCAAACCCCATGTTGTTGATCAGCCGGTCTGCCAGCTCATGCGCCGCGCTGGAAAATTGCGCCTCGCACACATGGGCATAGGCCTTGTTCAGCGCCTCGCGTCCGCGCCGTTTGGCGTAGGGCATGCGCAGCACGCGGCCCAGCAACTGCTCCACCGCTGTGGCGCTGCAGAGTTTTTGCAGCGAACAAAGCACGTAGGCAAACGGGCAGTCCCATCCTTCGCGCAGGGCTTGCACGGTGATGACAAAGCGCACGGGGCAGGTTCTGGAACTTAAGTCCAATCCGTCCAATTCACGCGTTTCGCCAGTGGCCACGATTATTTGGTTGGCGGGGATGTGCAACTCGTCGCCCAAGTAGGTGCGCAAGGCTTCGGGCGGCACTTCGTCGTTGGCGTTCTGGGCCTGAAACAGCACAATGGGGCGCAGGTAGCCGTTGCCGGCGGCTTCGTCCTTGAGCGCTTCGGCCTCCAGCGCGCGCTGGGTCTGCACGGCGGCAAACACCGCCTGCTGCCAGCCCTGCGGGTGCTCGGCCAGCGCAATTGGCAGCTTGATCATGCTCTCTGCCGCCAGCTCCTGGGCGCTGACGTGGTACAGCACATTGGCTTTGCCAGGCACAGGGGTGGCGGTCAGCTCCAAAATGATGCTGGGGTTCAGGCGCTTGAGCGCAGTAAAGCTCTTGTCGGTTTTGGTGTTGTGCGCCTCGTCCACGATCAGCATGGGCGCGTGCAGTGCCAGCCAGTTCACCAGGCTCCAGCGCGGTTGGCCGATAAAGCCTTTCAAAACTCCGCCTTTGCCCTCCAGCGCCGCTTCCTCTTCGGTCACTACCGCATCGGGCAGGCGGAGCAGAGTGCTAAGACGCTGCTCATCGCAGCCCTTGAAATGCCGCTCAAAGTTCTCCGAGAAGCTGTACACGTTGCGCTTGTCGGTGTCATCAATGCGAAAGCTCTGAATGGTCGCCACCACCACAATCGCGCGTCGGCCCCAGTCGCCTGGGGCAATGGGAGCCAGGTCTTCCAGCTCGCACACCCGCACCTCGGCGCCATACGCTGCCTCCAACGCCTCGCGGTAGGGGTGGCCGCCGCTTTGCAGGGCTTTGAGGGTTTGACTGCGAATGGTGTCGCTGGGCACCAGCCACACCACTACCGGTGCGTCGGTCGCGCACCACTCGCGTGCCAGTAGCGGCACCGCATGCGCGGCCATGATGGTTTTGCCCCCGCCCGTGGGAATGCGCAGGCAGACGCACGGCACCTCGCCAAACGGCTCCGGGTTGTAGGGTCGACCGCTCAGTTCCCGAAACGCCAAGGCCGAGCCCTTGAGCTGGGCGGCGCGGGCAAATGCGGCCAAGCTGTCGAGTGCGGCTTGTTGGTAGGACTTGAGGGTGAGGGGGGTCATTGTTATAATCGCACGCTGTTGGGGACAAAATTCGGCTCCATGCCGTGTGAATGCAAAAGCCAAGGGGAAACCCCGCCGCGCAATCCTATATCCCCACGCCTCTTCACGAAGCCGCTCCTGTTAGTTCAGGTAGCGGCTTTTTCTTGGTGTAGTAGGTGCCATAGGCGGCATTCGCTTTGTCGTCTACCGCGTGGATCAAACCTACTTTGTCCCACAGCATGTCGATGAAGCGGCCTTCACCACGGCTGTAATAGCGGTGCAGCGCCCACAGCACGTAGTCAACCGCCTGCAAGCAAGGGTCTTTGCGTGGATTGTTCGGCAACAAGGTGATTTCGGTCGTTACGGCCTTGTTCCACCTTTGCTCAAACCGGGTGCGGGCTAGAGCGAGTGCCCCATGGAACGCGCGTGTTCGCTCAGTGCTGCCGCGTGTGCCGTAGGTGATCTGGCAGGTTTCATACGAATGCAGGCGGTCCTTGAATAGCCGCGCCACCGTTTGGTCGTAAAGCTCATTGGGGTGGTAGCGGTAGGCCGCGTCACGTGCATTGCGCTGCTGCACATAGGCCAGCACAAAGCGCATGTCCCGCACCACCGCATAAAACCTGATGTCTGCACGGGCCAGTACTTTGAATACTTCGCGACGTACTTCTGGCACATCGTCTTTGGCATGGAACATCAGTGCAGTCTTGCATCGCGCCAGTTGCATGGACTCCACGTTTTTGAAGTACGGGTCTTTCAGCAAGTCCTGCCGTAGTGCCTCTAGCTCCGCAGCCAGACTTTGTGGATTTGGCACCTGCAGCGCTCCCAGCATAAAGTGACTGCGTCCCTCGGGTTGCCCCAGCAACACACGTCCCTGCGTGCCAAAGAGCACGCCGTCGCCTGATTCATCTACAAAATAGTGGGTGGTTGCGTTCACGTCACCGCGCTTTCACGTCATATGGGATGTGCTTGAACGTCACATTCGCCAGTTTCAACCTGGCGGCACCTAAGCGGCAGGCTTCGCCGAAGACCCGTAACGGGATGGGTGCGACTACGGGGGTTGCTGCGCCTTCGGTGGCCTGGGCGGCAGTGCGCTCTGCTCCGTGTCCCCCGCCCGCTGC
>CAJBVC010000437.1 GCA_903958915.1 uncultured beta proteobacterium | reverse complement strand
GCTGTGCGCTGCTGCGCGCGATGACAGGGGCCAGAACGGTAGTGTCAGTGTCGTGCTGAGCAGTTGTCGTCGCGAAGTGCAGAAGTCAGGAGCGTGCATGGTGGCTGATCGTACCGCGAGAGCTGTAGAGAGCACCTGCTCGACCTGGCGCACCGCAGCATGAGCGGTCTGTCATGTCGGTAAGCCGAAGGGCAGGTCCCGACCAGTAGCCGGTATTGGGGTCCGGTGCTCCAAAGCGGCCGTTGGCCCCACCGAATTCTCCAGAGCGGTCATCCGGTGCAAAAAAGCAGAACGTGAGCACAGTCGGCTTCAGTGCAGCGTAGGACTAAACCGCTCTCGCGGTAAGGCGCTTCGCGGCGGTGTTGATGTTTGGCGCAGGGCGAGTTCGTGGCTATGTTGTGAACTGGGGCAATCGGCCTCGTTCACGACAGGAGCACAACCATGGAGTCACCAAGTCAAACCGTCTCGCCGCTACGCCAACGCATGATCGAGGACATGCGAATGCGCAAACTGATGCCAAGGACACGAGAGGCCTACATCCGGGCCGTCCGCAAGTTTGCCAAGTTCCTGGGCAGATCGCCTGAGACCGCAACCGATGAAGACTTGCGCCGCTTCCAATTGCATCTGATTGACCAAGGCACTTCACCCATCACCTTGAACGCCACCATTGTGGGCTTGAACTTTCTTTTTTCAGTCACGCTGGGTCGCCCTGAGACCATGGCCAAGATGCAATCGGTGCGGGTTCCGCAAAAGCTCCCGGTAATCCTGAGCAAGGACGAGATGAGCAGACTGATTGCCTGCGTCGGACACATCAAGCACCAGACGGCACTGTCACTGGCCTATGGCACCGGGCTGCGGGTGGGTGAGGTCGTCGCGCTCAAAGTTGGCGACATCGACAGCAAACGCATGACGCTGCGCGTGGAGCAAGGCAAAGGTCTCAAGGATCGGTACGCCATGCTCTCCCCGGTCCTGCTGGAACGCCTGCGCGTGTGGTGGCGCGTTGCACGCGCCCAAGGCAAGATGCTTGACGGGGGTTGGTTGTTTCCAGGGCTCGATCCCTTGCAGTCTTTAGGCACCCGCCAACTCAACCGCGCCATCCATGATGCCGCCACGATGGCCAAGATCGACAAGCGCGTGTCCATGCACACTTTGAGGCACAGTTTTGCCACACACCTGCTGGAACAGAAGGTGGACATTCGGGTGATCCAGGTTTTACTGGGGCACCAACGCCTGGACACCACGGCGCACTACGTCCAGGTCGCCACCGACGTCCTGCGTGAAGTGATCAGTCCCTTGGAAACCCTGAAGCCCACGTAGAGCAGTTTCGTGGGGCGCCTCGCCCTGGAGGTCGCCGACATCTTTCGTAGTCATGGTCCCGCTTGGCGCAAGTCCCAGCAAGGGCACTTGAGCCTGGGTCAACTCAAGGTCATGTCGGCCATCGAACAGTGCCGCAGCGCGGCGCTGGGGGGACACCTGTTGCATTGCCAAGCCTGCGAGCACGGTGAGATCGCCTACAACTCCTGCCGCAACCGGCACTGCCCCAAGTGCCAGGCCAGTGCGGCCAAGCGTTGGCTCGATGCGCGGCAAGCGGAGTTGCTGCCGGTGGACTACTACCACGTGGCCTTCACCTTGCCCGCACCCATCAGCGCCATTGCGTTCTACAACAAGGCTGTGATCTACCGGCTGTTGTTTGAGGTGGCGGCCCAAACACTGATCACCATCGCCGCCGACCCCAAGCATCTGGGCGCGCAGATCGCAGCAACGCTGGTGCTGCACACCTGGGGCTCGGCGCTGACGCACCACCCCCACGTGCATGGCATCGTGCCTGGCGGTGGTCTGACTGCGGATGGCCAGCGTTGGGTGGCGTGCCGACCGGGTTTCTTCCTGTCAGTGCGCGTGCTCTCGCGGCTGTTTCGCCGGCGTTTCCTCGAAGAACTTGAACTCGCGCATCGCACCAATCAGTTGCAGTTCTTCGGTGAGTACGCCCATCTCAGCGATGCGGGCGCCTTTGCCAAATGGCTGGCGCCGATGCGACGCTGCGAATGGGTGGTCTACGCCAAACGCCCGTTTGCGGGTCCGCAGGCCGTGCTGGCCTACCTGTCGCGCTACACCCACCGCGTGGCAATCGCCAACTCACGGCTGGTCTCGATGGACGAGCGCGGTGTGACGTTTCGCTGGAAGGACTACCGGGACAAGGGAGGCACGCGCCACAAGACCATGACGCTCGCACCCGAGGAGTTCATGCGCCGCTTTCTGCTGCACGTGTTGCCTGGTGGTTTTCACCGCATTCGTCATTACGGTCTTATCGCCAACAATGCTCGCAAAGAGAACCTGGCGCGCGCAAGGGAGTTATTGCACGTGGTGCCTGCTGCGGTTGCCGACACCAATAGTGCCGACGAGTCGGTTGAACCTGTGCGAGCGACCTTTGTCTGCGCCCACTGCGGCGCGCCAATGATCATCGTTCAAACGTTTGTGCGCGGGCAGGCCATTCGCGCGCCACCTCACGTTCAGGGTGCGCCATGAACACCAGAACTTTGAGATGCTCAAACTGCCTGCCGACTCAGCACTCGCCAGAGCCGGTGTGGATCAGCTTTGCCATGTCGTGCAAAACTGTTGATGACTGTGCAGATGGCGAGCGAAGAATGTGGTGTATCAAGGCAAGATCGAGAAGCTTGCGTGGCATTTCGGTCGGACTGTTCGCCTTGGTCACGGTATCAAACCGCGCTGTGGTTCATCAAATCCCCATAGCGCTGTAGCTCACCGCAACAACCACGGTACTCGCCGCGGTTTCCTCCCTCGAGGTTTATACGACGCCCGCCCTCAGGCTTGTGTTGACTCGCTCCGGTCAGCGGTTACGGGCAGGCATCCTACAAACCTAAACG
>CAJBVC010000436.1 GCA_903958915.1 uncultured beta proteobacterium | reverse complement strand
GCCGAGTCCTGCTCACCGGCATCAATGAGCGGACTTTGGGAAACCCTTCGCTTGATATCTTCGAGTCTGGTATCCATAGTGCCTGACTGCTCGCCTGATTCGAAGGCCAGCCTGGAGATTTCACAGAGGTCCACAGCATGGTTCAAGCTACGGAACCTACCCGTGGACCAGGGCACACTGTAACGAAAATTTAAGCCTGCCCGATTCGCGAGCGCACAATGGACGAGAATGACGCGCAACAGCAGCGCATCTATCCCTTTGCCATCGCGGGTCTGTCTTGAAAGGAGTGGCGGTTCATGCATGTTTTACGAGTGCTGGGAGTGGTCTTTTTGCTGTCGATGGGAATGTCGTGGACGCTGGCACAGGGCAGTGTGCCTTTGTTCAAGGGGCGGACCCAGGCGGACAGCTCCGTGCAGCGCGACTTCCGTTTGCAGGACACGAACGGACGCTGGCGCACGCTTGCGGATTTTCGAGGCAAGGTTGTCTTGGCATTTTTCGGCTACACGCAGTGCCCCGACGTCTGCCCGACGGAACTCGCCCGGTTGGCACAACTGATCGCGGCATTGGGAAGCGATGCTGCGCGGGTGCAGGTGGTATTTGTCACCCTGGACCCTGAGAGGGACACCGCGGCGGTCCTGCGGGCCTATACGTCCCAATTTGACCCGGCTATTGTGCCGCTGCGAACCGATCAGCAGGGTACTGACGCGGTGGCCCGGACGTTTTCGGTGTACTACGAGAAGGTTCCCGGTCGCACACCTTCAACCTATACAGTGGACCATTCCACCCTGGTCTATGGCTTTGACACACAGGGACGTTTGCGTGTGCGTCTGACACCCAACCAGTCACCCGATGACGTTTTGGCCGACGTTCGCACCCTGCTCAGTATTCGCTAGTGTTGTGGTCCAAAAAAGGCGCTCAGGTCGTCATAATGGCTGCGAACCACATGCCTGACAATGCCTTGTTCATCCAGCCGCATCACACGCAGGCGGTGAATGATCAGGCCATCGAACAGCCGGTATTTGACGTTGAGCAGTTCGGCCAGCCGTGGTGTGTCACTTTCACTGGCGGTTAAAAAATGCCAATTGCTGCGGTTCAAGCCAAACGTCTTGCGGTACCGTGACCATGCGCTGGGGGTGTCGTTTTTGGGGTCCAGACTGATGATGATGAAGTCCAGGCTTTGGCCGCGCACATCGAGTTGCTGCTGTACTTCTTTCAGATAGGCCAGCGTGACCGAGCAGATCAAGGAGCTTTCGCTGTACTCCATGGTGACAATGGCCGGTCGCCCACCCCAGCGGGCCAGTGTGATCGTTTCTCCAGACTCGGAAACCAGCGGGTACGGCGACTGCCACAATGAACCCGCGTGCGCTGTGGGTGAGACCAGCGCGACCGCGGCGGCCATGACGGTCGCTAGTCCGACTGATCGCAGCCATACCATCGCCGACTTGTGCCGTGCCAAGTTACCCAGCGGCGATGGCCCCGCGATGTCGCCGTCGACTGGATCAAGCATAGGCCAGGCAAGCGACACCTTGCGCTTGATATCTTCGAGTCTGGTATCCATAGGGACTCAATTTTTCGCTAGCCTGGAAATTGCACAGCGGTAGGTACGGCAGTCTGGCGCAAGATGTTTATTTCTCGGCGACGCCTTTGAGGTTGGCTAACCCTTGCTCAAAGTCTTTGCCGATCATGCTGTCCATGCTGACAAAAATACCCATGAGTTTGGACACATACGGGCTGGGGCCGTACATGGCCCAGGTGACGGTTGTCGTGCCCGCCGCACTTGCCAGCGTGTATTCGGAGGTGTTGTGGCCTTCAAAGGGCTGAATGAAGTCCAGTTTGACCAGCACGCGGGAGTTGGGCTCCGTCTGCAATATTTCCATGCGACCGGAGCCGACGTCATCATTGCCCTCCCAGGTGTAGATGGCGCCCTTGCCGCTGGCGGCGCCGGCGTAACTGACTTTCATCGCCGAATCGAGTTTCTGCCAGGGTGACCAACTGCCAAACGCATGAAAGTCGTTCAGCAGTGCATAGACCTTGGCGGGGTCTGCCTTGATCCCAATGCTGCGCTCCACGCGAAAGTTGTCCGGCCGGGTGGTTGCAAACACGAGCAGCAAGGCGACCAGCGTCACCAACCCCAGCAGAATTTTCTTGGCCATCTAGAACTCCTCCAAGCAATCACGATAGAAGAAGCGGGTGACTATAACTTCCAGTTT
>CAJBVC010000435.1 GCA_903958915.1 uncultured beta proteobacterium | reverse complement strand
AAGCAATGGTGTAGTGCTTGGCGCCGTATTTCATGTGGATAGGTGCGCTGCGTCTTGCTGATACCGTTCTGCGCACGCACCCGCAAATACCTACCCGGCGCTTAACCTGGTTTGCAACCACGTGGCAAACGCATGCCATGGCAGAGCCAAGTGCCCACCGGGCAGAGCGCGTGGCGCGTCAGTGCGGCAAACGATCAACCCCTGCTCCCAGGCCTCGCTGCCCAGCGTGCCGAGCAAACGGGTCAACGGCACCAGGTGACCGGCACTGGGGCTGGCCGTGAGCTTGATCTCCACGGCCTGCAATTTGCCGCCGATGGCAATCAACAAATCGACCTCCAGACCATCATGCGACCGCCAGAAATACAGCTCGGGCTTACGGCCCACCGCCATAAACGCCTTGACAGCCTCGCCAACCACCCACCCCTCGAACAGCGCTCCGGCCATGGGGCCGGCCAAAGCGGCGGTGGCATCGGGTTGGCGCGTTAGCAAACCGACCAGTGCGGCATCCAGAAAGTAGAACTTTGATGCCTTGACCACCCGCTTTCCGTAGTTGCGGTGCCACGGCTGCAGGAAATGGGCAATGTACGAAGCCTCCAGAATACTGCCCCACGACTTGACAGTGGGCTGGCTGATGCCGAGATCACGCGCCAGCGCGGTCGCATGAAACTCTTGCGCATGGCGTGCAGCGGCGAGCGTCAAAAACTGGTTGAAGACGCGCAGATCAGGCACGTTGCGAATCTGCCGCACATCGCGCTCGATATAGGTGGACACATAGCTGCGCAACCACAGATCGCGCCGGTCAGGGTACAAAGCCACCCCCGGATAGCTGCCCGACCACAGTGTCTCGTCCAGAGTGGCGCGGGGGTATTCGGTGTGGCTGAAGGGCGGCAACTCCAGAATGGCAACGCGCCCGGCCAGCGATTCACCCACGTCGCGCATCAGCGCAAACTGCTGTGAGCCAGTCAGCAACCATTGGCCATAGCGCCCCGGCTGGCGGTCGATGTGCATTTTCAGGTGCTGCATCAATTGCGGGACGTACTGAATCTCGTCCAGAATCAATGCCCGCTGGCCAAAACGCGCCAAAAACCCGTTGGGGTCTTGCACGGCAAAGTCACGCTCCAAGGGGTCGTCAAAGCTGACGTAGGCCGTCTGCGCCCCCGCTTCGTGTAGCAGAAAAGTGGTTTTGCCCGACTGTCGTGGCCCGGTGACCAGCACCGCCGGAAAACGGGCCAGTGCGTGTTGTAGCGTGGGGGCGAGCGCACGTTCTTGGTACATTGGGCAATACTAAACTAAAAACGGATTTTAGTTTTGTCAGACTGGGGCTCTAACCGGCGCTTTCACCCTTTGACCCTGCAAAGTGAGCATCCAGCATCTCCAGCAGTTCAAGGCCGCGCTGCGTCTTGCCGTTACCGTTCTGCGCACGCAGGCGAAAGCGGGTCTCGGCATCAAACTCAGCCAGCATCAGCGTTGTCATTTCGTCGATCAACCGGTTCAGCGGCGCGCCACGTGTTTTGGCCAATGCCTTGAGCCGCTGGTGCTTGTCATCGGGCAGGCGAACAGTGAGGGCTCCCATGTCATATCTCCTTCAAAAAATCTTCTGGCGACAGCACCCGCAACTGCGGGAACCGCAACTCCATCCGGGCAACATCTCGTAAATTGCGGGTCACGATGAAGTCCGCGCCACCGGCCACTGCCAGTTCGACCAGGTGGTTATCGGCTTCGTCTGGCAAATTCGGCCGCCAGGCGTAATACACCCGCGTCCATTGGCAGCGGGCCAGAAAGATGTCGAGCAACTCGGCGCGCTGCTCTGGGTTCAGGGGGCATCGTTCAAAGAGGTCGGCACGCCCAAAAACGTCCTCATATTCATTGAACAAGGCGTTGCCCATCAGCGGTAGGCAGCGGCCCTGCAGGCAAGCCGCGATCACGCGCGATGGCGCCCCAGCGCTCAGGCAGGCACCCAACAGCACATTGGTATCAATCACCACATTCATATTGGAATGGTATCAAAAATGCTACCAAAATTCACTGGACTTGCAACATCACCGGGCTGTGGCGCACCCTTGAGCATCGGCTCGATCACCCGCTTGGCGCGTGGCTCACGCAGTT
>CAJBVC010000434.1 GCA_903958915.1 uncultured beta proteobacterium | reverse complement strand
TTTGCGGAAGTCTTCAATCTCGGCGGTCGTAGAGGCGGGCCCGACCAGCATGCCGTAGCCACCGGCACCGTGCACTTCCTTCACCACGAGGTCTTTCAGATTCGCCAGCGTGTAGGCCAGGTCGTCTTTCTTGCGGCACATATAGGTGGGTACATTGTTCAAAATCGGCTTTTCGCCCAGATAGAACTCGATCATCTGGGGCACATAGGGGTAGATGGACTTGTCGTCTGCCACCCCAGTGCCCACGCCATTGCAGATGGTCACATGCCCGGCGCGGTAGGCATTGAGCAACCCCGCGCAACCCAGTGTGGAGTTGGGCCTAAACGCTGTGGGGTCCAGAAAATCATCATCTACCCGGCGGTAGATCACATCGACCCTGCGCGGCCCACGGGTGGTGCGCATGTACACAAAGTTGTCCTTGACAAAAAGGTCCTGCCCTTCGACCAGTTCCACGCCCATTTGCTGGGCCAGGAAGGCGTGCTCAAAGTAGGCGCTGTTGTACATGCCGGGTGTGAGTACCACCACCGTGGGCTCGGCCGTGGTCTCGGGACTGCTGGCTCGCAGGGTCTCCAGCAAAAGGTCGGGGTAATGTGCAATGGGTGCCACACGATGGGCGTTGAACAGTTCGGGGAACAGCCGCATCATCATCTTGCGGTCTTCCAGCATGTAGGACACGCCGCTGGGTACGCGCAGGTTATCTTCGAGCACGTAGTACTCGCCCTTGCCATTGGCATCGGGGGCACGCACGATATCGATGCCCGAGATTTGCGAATAGATGTTGTTGGTCACATTCACACCCATCATTTCGGGTCGGAACTGTGCGTTGTTCTCGATCTGCTCACGCGGCACGATGCCCGCCTTGATGATCTCCTGCTCGTGGTAGACGTCGTAGATAAAGCGGTTCAGAGCGGTCACGCGCTGCACCAGGCCACGCTCCATGCTGCCCCACTCATGCGCCGGAATGATGCGCGGAATCAGGTCAAACGGGATGAGTCGCTCAGTGCCAGCACCGTCCTCATCCTTCTCTCCATAGACCGCAAAGGTTATGCCGACGCGCCGGAAAATCATTTCGGCCTCTTCGCGCCGCTTGGCCATCATGTCGCCGGGCTGGCGTGCCAGCCATTCGTCGTAAATCTTGTAATGGTCTCTAACCTGCTCGCCCTTGCTAAAAAACGCATAGGGCAATTGGGTGTACATCTCATCGAACTTCTGCATAACCTCTCTCCTGTAACCTTTCTGGGTAAACCGTGTAGCGGCTTCGCACTCCAACACAACTTAGCAAGGATCGCGCCACAAACCGAATCTACCGTTAGCACCAATGATGACACGTCATGCACCACTATGGCACATGATGGTGCCAGTAACGAACGCTTTGCTTGCGCATGCATGCACCATCTTGGGTTTTCCATGACTGCCAGGTGTACGCACCACAATGAGGCGAATCGACAACCTGAACCTGACGTTCTTGCAGACGCGCCAAAACAACCGGGGCCGGGTGCCCAAAACGATTTCGGTAGCCTGACTGGACGATACCGACCTGGGGAGCCACCGCATCCAGAAACGCGGCACTGCTGCTGGTCTTGCTGCCGTGGTGCGGTACCAAGAGCACGTCGGATTTGAGCCCGGCCCCCACGCTTGCCACAAGCCGTGCCTCTTGCGGCTGCTCAATGTCTCCTGCCAACAAGGCAGTGCGCACGCCATTGGATATGCGCAAGACGCACGACATTGCGTTGGACCTGACCGGTGCGTCGTAGTCGGCGGTTTGAGGGTGGAGCACGTCGAACTGCACGCTATCCCACACCCAGCTTTGTCCCGCCACACATCGCTTAACAAGTGTGGGGATCAGTTCACTGGAACTAATCAATTCAGCCTGCGGCTGCATGGTCAGCACGGCGTTTGCTCCGCCGACATGGTCCATGTCGCGGTGGCTCAACACGAGTGTGTCGAGCCGGGTGTGTAGCGCCTGCAATAGCGGCACCAGCACGCGGTGTCCGGCATCACTCTCCAGGCTGAAACGGGGCCCGGCGTCATATAGCAGGGCGTGGTTAGCGGTGCGCACCAATACGGCATTGCCCTGGCCAATGTCAGCCGCCAGTAACTCAAACTCGCCTTGCCCAGGCAGGGGGGCGCGCCACAACAAGACGGGCAGTAGCAGCGGCACGCCCAACACCCGCAACGTCCGGGGCCACGGAAAAACCAGCACCACTCCACCCAACACACCCGCCACGCCCACCCACCAGGGTGGCACCGCGACCGAAATCGCCGCCCAGGACCAGGATGCCAACCACTGCAGATAGGCAAACAGCCAGCCAATGGCGCCGGCTGCTGCATCCCATAAGGGCGGCAGCAGCACGCCCAGCATCGCAAGCGGAGTCACCACCAACGTGATCCAGGGAATAGCCAGCGCATTGGCCAACAACCCGACAACAGACACTTGCCCGAAGAGCAGCAAAGTCAAAGGTGTTAGCGCAACGGTGATCACCCACTGCTCATGAAATGCAGCCGCCACACCTTTCGCTACGCGCAATACGCCTCCAGCTCCCGTGGAGTCTGCGTTAGCCGCTCCTGAATCTGTAGCAAATAGCACACCTACTGCGACAAAACTCAACCAGAAGCCGGGTTGCAACAGTGCCCAGGGGTCCACCGCCACCACCACCGCACATGCCAGCATCCACACCTGTGGCCACGGCCAGCGTGCGCCGCTGAGCCGCAGCAGGGCCACGGTGGCCAGCATCAGGCAGGTGCGTTGCGCGGGCACACCCCAGCCCGAAAAAACCGAATAGGCCGTTGCCAGCAACACGCCCCCCACCAGCGCCGCGCTGGCTGCCGGTAATGCAATGCACAATGCGCCCGAACGCCGCCACAGCCAACCAATGACCAAGGCCGCGCCCCAGGCAAACATGGTGATGTGCAAGCCAGAAATCGATACCAGGTGTGCGACGCCCGTTGCCCGGAACACATCCCAGTCCGCACGGTCAATGGCGGCCTGATCGCCCACCACCAGTGCCGCAATCATCCCGGCAAACTGGCGCTGCAAAACCTGCTTGAAGATTTGCTCCCGAACCAGTTGCCGTGCCAGTACCACCGGGTGGCGCCAAGTTTGCGCCAGCCGCACGGGCACCGGGTCTCGGGAAGAAGCGCGCACATAGCCGGTGGCTTGCACACCCTGCTCCCACAGCCACAGCTCATAGTCAAACCCATGCGGGTTGCGGCTGCCGTGCGGGGCCTTGAAT
>CAJBVC010000433.1 GCA_903958915.1 uncultured beta proteobacterium | reverse complement strand
CAAGCCTGAAACATCAACACATCCCACAAGTAATATTGCCAATTGCGCGTGCCAGATTGGTGCTCCAGCCACTTTTGGCGGATTGGCACTGGGTTGAAGTAGCCCTCTTGGCGCAAGCGCGATTCATCCAACAAGCTCTCGGCCCACCCACGCAGCGGCCCACGCAGCCAACTGTGAATGGGCACACCAAAGCCCATCTTGGGTCGGTCAATCAACTCTCGCGGCAAATGTTTGTACAGTACCTGGCGCAGCAGCCATTTGCCTGTGCCGCCGCGCACTTTGTAGTGCATTGGCAAGCGCCAGGCAAATTCAAAAACCCGGTGGTCGATCAGGGGCACCCGTGTTTCCAGGCTGACCGCCATCGCAGCGCGGTCGACCTTGACCAAAATATCATCCGGCAGGTAGCTAATGGCATCCAACAGCATCATCTGCTCGGTAAAGCTGGGCAGTGCGGGTAACCCGCCGGTCAATTGGGTAACGGGTTCACTGGCCCCCAGCACTATATCGACCGGCTCCCAATGGCTGACTAGCCCTCGATAGAGTTCTGTGTTGTTTTTGCAATTGAGCAGCGCTGCGCCCTTGTGCAACTTGTCTCCCGGCGCTGGCCAGCGGCGTGATTTTGGAATGAATGGCGCAGCCAGTGCATAAATGCGATCCCACGCATGGGGCGGAAGCGCCATAAGGATGCGCGCCGCCACACTGCGCATCGCGTGCGGCATGCGATCAATCTTTTGCCACAAACGCGCTGCCAAAAAGTAGCGGGTGTAGCCGCCAAACAGTTCGTCGCCCCCGTCGCCAGAAAGGGAGACCGTTACCCGCTGGCGGGCCATCTGGGCCACTAAAAAAGTGGGAATCTGCGATGAATCAGAAAACGGCTCGTCGTATAGGGTGGGCAAGCGCGGTATGACGCCCAACGCATTTTCTGGCGACACATACAGCTCGGTGTGCTCGGTGCCCAGATGCCGAGCTACTGCCCCGGCAAACACCGCTTCGTCGTAACCGTCCTCCCGGAAACCAATAGAAAAAGTCTTCACCGGGCGGCTGGATTGCGCCTGCATCAGTGCCACGATGGTCGACGAATCTACCCCACCAGACAAAAAGGCCCCCAACGGCACATCGGCCATCATCTGCCCTGTGACCGCACGAGTTAGCTCGGCCTCCAGTGCGTCAACGGCTTGCGCATCCGACGCAAAGGTCAATGGGTTGGCTACCCCGGCGAAGGCTGCCTCCACTGCCGACCAATAGGCTTGCGGCGCAGGCAGTAATTGCCGGTGAGCCGCATCGGCGCTTACCTCCAGCCACATACCTGGCGACAGCTTGGCAAGCCCTTGGTAAATGCTGTGCGGCGCGGGAATGTAGTTGTGCCGCATCAATAGCGCCAGTGCGCCACGGTCAATGTCAGCGGTAAAGCCGGGTAGCCCGGTGAGCGCCTTCAACTCTGAAGCGAAAACGAAAGCGCCACCCACAAAGCCGTAATACAGGGGCTTCTCACCCATGCGGTCGCGCGCGAGTGTTAACTTCTT
>CAJBVC010000432.1 GCA_903958915.1 uncultured beta proteobacterium | reverse complement strand
GCGCTGGTGTTTCTGCGCTTTACCGATATATCCGGCGAGGCCGTGCTGGTGGTGGTGAATGCCGCGAACACGCCGCTGCGGGTGCGCCTGCTGTTGCCCTATTCGCATTGGTACGACGGCACCACCCTGCACGATGCCCTCGGTGGCGCTGGTGCAACCGGTGTGCAATCTGGCAGTGTGGTGCTCGACGTGGCAGGACAGTCGGGCGCCGTGTACCTGCCGGGCAACCCGTACAACAACTACGACCTGTTCAAAGAGCGCAACCGCAACTGATCTCGAAAGCACTCCAAGTTGCTACATTTTCAGGAGCTGCCTACGCTTGCTGGATGCGCGTTACAGGCACTTTTCGTATAAATCTTCAAGCGCTCACAGCAGCGCGTCGTGCAGGGCGATGAATTCCTGGGTGAGCGTATGGCTGGGGTCGAGAAAGATCATCGGCAGCGACTGCTCGTGCGATTCCCGGATCCGCACCGAGGAGCGCAGGTACGGCTGCAACACCGGCAGACCTTCGTCGATCAGTTCCTGCACCATGCGCTGGGGCAAATTGGCGCGCGACTGGAACTGGTTGACGATGATGCCTTCGACCTTGAGGTCGGCGTTGTGGTCGGCCTTGATTTCCTGCACATTCTCCAGCAGGGTGTAGAGCGCGCGGCGGGAAAAGTCGTCGCAGTCAAAGGGGATCAGGCAACCCTGGGCGGCAATCAAGGCGCAGCGGGTGTAAAAGTTCAGCGCAGGCGGGGTGTCGATGTAGATCTGGTCGTAGCTGTCCGACAACTTTTCCAGTGCATCGCGCAGCTTGTAGATCTTGTGGCGCGACTCCAGTTTGCCGTGCAGTTCGTCGAGCAACGGGCTCGATGGCATCAGGTCCAGACCCTCCCACTGGGTCGTCACGATAAAGTCGGCAGCGGTCTTCTCGCGGATGGTGAATTTGAGGCTTTGCTCAAAGAACTCTGCCACATTGGGCAAGTCTTCGGGCATACCGGCACCCAGCAAATAGCGCGTGGAGTTGCCCTGCGAGTCCAGATCAATGACCAGGGTGCGCAGACCCTGCCAGGCACTGATGGCGGCGAGATTACAGGTGATGGTGGATTTGCCCACCCCACCTTTTTGGTTGAAGACGACGTGCTGCATGGATTTGCTCGGTGAAATGGCGACAGGCACGAGTTTACCGGTCGGACTGGCGTCAGGGTAACTACCGGGAGGTTTTGATGGAACCGGCCATCACGCTGCGGCTATGCTCATCATTGGCGCACAGACGCCCCATTGCCAGCCGATTCATAACAAACAGGAGACCCCATGCCCTCTGCACAATCCTTGTCACCTTGCCGAAACCGTGTGTTCCATTACGGCGCATGCGCGCTCGCTGCTGCGCTACTGTCGGCCTGCGGCGGCAGTTCCTCAGACCCTGCTGCCATCGAAGTGGCTATCCGACGCACTTCTTTTGGGGTGCCCCACATTACCGGCAAGAACCTGCGCAGCGCCGCCTACGGCATGGGCTACTCCTATGCGCAAGACAACGTGTGCATCGCGGCCGACCGGTTCATGACCGTGGCCGGCGAGCGCTCCAAATACCTCGGTGGCGATGCTGCCAATTTGCGCAGTGATTTTTACTACCGCAATGTGCTCGATCAGGCAACGATCGATAAGGCATTCGCTGCTCCCAGCACAGTGACCGTCGACTTGGTCGGCGGTTACGTGGCTGGCTACAACCGGTTCCTGGCCGATGCCAAAGCCGCCGATTTTGGCGAGTGCGCCGCTGCAGAATGGGCCAAGCGCCCCCTGACCGAAAACGATTTCAAGCGCCATTTGCTGGCGCTGGCCACCCAATCCGGCGCGGGCGCATTCCTGACCGCCATTGCCGACGCCGCGCCGCCCGCCGGCGTATTTGCCGCAAGTGACACCGATCGCTCCGTGCACGTGGCCAAGGTCAAGGCCCGCCCGGTGCATCTGGCACAGCTCAAGCGCAATGCGGCAGAGTTTTCCCGCCAGTTTGACGAGCGCCCCATGGGCAGCAATGGTCAGGCTTTTGGCAGCAGCGTCACGGAGAACGGCCGAGGCGTGCTGATTGCCAACCCGCACTTCCCGTGGGCGGGCACCTTGCGCTTCTACCAGGCCCATGTGCAAATTGCGGGTCAGTATGACGTCATGGGCGCAAGTCTGGGTGGCGTACCGCTGCCACAGATCGGATTCAACAACCATCTGGCCTGGACACACACCGTCTCGACGGGGCGGCGCTTTACCTTGTTTGAGCTGACACTCAGTGGCACCAATTACATGGTCGACGGTGTTGCGAAGCCCATCATCAGCAAGAAGGTGACCGTCGATGTACTGACCAACGGAGTCATTGCCCCGCAAACCCGCACCTACTATTCCACTGAGTACGGCCCCATTCTGGTGTCCGCTGCACTGGGCGCTACCTGGACAGGTACCAAGGCCTTCGCCATTCGCGATGCCAATCTCGACAACGGCCGCATCATCGAGCAGGTGTGGGAGATGGGTCGTGCAACCAGCACCGAGCAATTGCGACAGGTCATGGACAAGCGCATGGCGCTACCCTGGGTGAATACGATCGCCGCTGACAGCGCGGGCAACGCGATGTACGCCGACTATTCGGTGGTCCCCAACGTGGATTCCGCCCACCTTGGAAAATGCGCAACCTCAGCCCAGGCGCAGGCACTTGCCGCTGCTCGGACCTACTTGCTCGATGGCAGCAAGGCTGCCTGCAATTGGCCGGTAGATAGCACTGCAGCGTCACCCGGCATCATGACAGCAGCCACCTTGCCCAGCGCCACCCGCTCCGATTACGTCGGCAACCACAACGAAAGCGCCTGGTTGACCAACCCTGCACAGCCGTTGACCGGTTTCAGTCCGCTGGTGGGCGATCAGGCGAAATCACAGTCACTGCGCACCCGCATGGGCTTTGTGCAGGTGCAGGACCGATTGGCAGGCAAAGATGGCTTGTCGGGCACCCGGGTGTCGCCTGACAACCTGGAGGCCGTGTTTTTCCAGAGCCGCCTCATGAGCGCTGAATTGGTGCTTCCGTCCTTGCTCAGTTTGTGCCAGGCCACACCCAGTGCCACGGCGACCAACGGCACCGTGGTCAACCTGACACAGGCGTGTTCGGTGCTGGCGGCATGGGATCGGAGCGCGAAGATCAGCAGTGTCGGGGCACCCATTTTCCGCGAGTTCTGGCGCAGGGCGCAGGCCATTCCCGGCCTGTACGCCACGCCGTTCAGTGCCACGGCACCGGTCACGACTCCACGTGACCCTGCAGTAGCCACTCCCGCAGTGGCTGCGGCAATGCTCAAAGCACTTGCAGACGGCGTGGTGGCCCTGAACACCGCCGGTGTGCCATTGAACGCGACCCTGGGCAGCGTGCAGTACGTGACACGCAACGGCGTGAAACTGCCATTTGATGGCGGCGATGAGTTTGAAGGCATCTATAACAAGATGACCCCGCCAGGCCTCACCGCCGGCGGATACACCAGCATGGTGAGCGGCAGCAGCTATATTCAAATCGTGTCGTTTGAGCCCAGTGGGGCGGCTGCGCGGGGCCTCCTGACCTACAGCCAGTCGACCAACTCTGCATCGCCCTATTTCGCCGATCAGACCCAGCAACTCAGCAAGAGCAAGTTTGTCAAGCTGCCTTACAGCGAGGCCGACATCAAGGCAGACCCCAATCTGAGTGCAACCCTGATGCTCTCGGCCAACTAGCCGCGCAACAAACGCAGCACCGCTTGCTTGCCTTGCGTGTTGCTGCGTTATGCCGTGCCGTGTTGCTGCCGGATCAGGGGCAGTTTCTGAAACTGCGCCAACTGGTTGAGCGACAGCAATTGGGCGTAGGCCAGTATCAACGCCTTGGTTTTGCGCAGGCCGACAAACGCCTCGTCGGACATTGCATTGAGCTTGGTTTCATCTATTTTGAACAGCCCTTCGAGCTGCATGGTGCGCTCACCGTCGTTGACCGGCTGATAATTGCGGCATGACTGAACCCTTAGTCTCCGCCGTACCGCTCTCCCAGAACGCTCCAGCTACGCCGCCTCCCATGGCGCGCCCCACGGTGTCGTTCATGCTGTCCCACCCAGCCCACGTGATTGCGCTGGGTTTTGGCGCCGGCCTGTCACGCATGGCGCCTGGTACGGCGGGTACCCTGTGGAGCTGGTTTGCCTTCAGCGCGCTGTCGCCCTGGATGGATGACGCGGGTTGGGCGGTGTTGCTGGGTCTGACGCTGCCGATGGGCTGGTGGGCCAGCACTGTCACGGCACGCAGCATGGGCGTGCTCGACCCGGGTAGCATCGTGTGGGATGAAGTGGTGGCATTCTGGCTGGTGTTGTGGCTGGTGATGCCGACCGGATGGATCGGGCAAGTGCTGGCGTTTGGTTTGTTTCGATTCTTTGATGCCGTCAAGCCTGGCCCGGTGGGCTGGGCGGACCGGCTGTTTCACCACGTCGACCCGCGATCGGACCGCTGGGCCTGGCACAAGGCGGGCGCTGGCATCATGCTGGATGATCTGGTCGCCGCACTGTGCACCGTGCTGGTGGTTGCACTCTGGAGGTTCTTTGCATGACACCGCAAACATCCGATTTGCTATCAAGTTCAGAGCTGGTCACGCAGGACTGGTGCGCCCAAATGGCCGATTTGCTTCTCAAGCGCGAATGGACGCTGGCGACTGCTGAGAGTTGCACCGGAGGGTTGATTGCCGCAGCGTGCACGGACCTGGCGGGATCCAGCAACTGGTTTGAACGCGGTTTTGTAACCTACTCCAACGCCGCCAAGACCGAGATGCTGGGTGTTGACACCACGGAGATTGCACGCTGGGGCGCGGTGAGCAAGGAAGTG
>CAJBVC010000431.1 GCA_903958915.1 uncultured beta proteobacterium | reverse complement strand
GGAAAGCTCGAGTTGTCACGCGAGGTAACCATCTGGTACACATAATTCTGCAAGTTCTTGCGGAAGCCTGCGACCGAGATGTAACTGCGCTTGCCAAAATATTTCTCGAATGAAAGATCGATGGCAGTCGCACGCCATGGTTCCAATTCAGGGTTTCCGGCATATGCCATGGTCCATTCACCAGCACGCGGCGTACCCGCCGCATCGCTTACCACCGTCGGAGTCGACGTGCCAGCCCGCATATCCACAATATTGGGACGCGCCAGCGTCTTGGCGAGACCGAATCTCGCAATCCAGTTGTTGCTCAAGTCCGCAGCAAGATTCAAGCTGGGAAGAAAGTCCGAATAGCTGGCACTGCCGGTACGCCGGAACAACAGGCTGGCGTCCGGAATATCGTCATTACCCCTATATTCCCAGCCCTTGGATTCCTGCTTGGTATAGATACCTTGGAGACCCAAATTGCCCCGAATCGGGATACCGCCAGCGAGTGTGTCGATGTCCAGTTTTCCAAACAGCGTCACAACTTTCTCATCGATGTTGGAGTCATTTCCAACCTTGGCAGTGAATTGCCCCGGCTCAAGCGTCACAGCACCTGAGCCCACAAGGGCCGGCACATCAATGCGGACCAAACCGGGTATACCAGCCCATGTCATATCAAACGGGGTACCCACCACCGACAACGGAATGGCGCGGATGACGTTTCCACTGGCATCTTTGGACATCAGGATGCGGTCTTCGTTCTTGGCAACATCCTTGGTGCGCTGTGTGTAGTTCACACCGCCTTCAAAGCTGCTAAACATTCCATCGAGTTCGCGCTTGCCAGCCAATCGTAGCGACTTGATTTCATCCTGAATCTCCGGGTGGCGCACGGCACCAATCCAACGTTTGTTTCCTGGAACAAAATCAAATCCTGGCACATCGCCAAAGGCCATCTTGCTGGAGTCGGCCAGGAAGTTGGCTTGCACCGGCGTCCAGGTCTGTGCAGATCCATCCACAGGAACATTCCACTTGAACGCGCCGAAGGACCACTGCTTGTTTACAGCATCGTAAGGGCCAGCATAGACCTCGCTGTAGTTTTCAGAACGTACATCGCGGGAGAAACTTAGATCCGCAATTCCTTTCCACTTGTCGGCGAGCTTCAATTCCGTATTCCAGCCCAAGGCGGTGATGCTGTCATTGCGCTTGGTATCGAAATTCCCGGTGGTGACCGGCATGGGGCTGGCCGTGGCGCTGGTAGTGAACGTGTTTTGCCCGATCTGAGTCGTGCCCACATTGGTCAGATTCGGTGCAACGCCCGCACCCCAGTTGGAAAACATACTGGAAAGAAACTTGCCGCCTACCTCGTGCGTATCAAACTTTGAGTAGTACAGGTCCAAGGTGCTGTGCAGGTCGGCATTGGGTTTGAACTCAAGAACGGCCATGAGACCGTCACGGGTGTTCTGTTTACTGGTGGAAGTAGCCGTCCAGAACATTGGCAGCAGGGACTGTCCATTGCCGATCTTCGAACTGGCGTTGCCACTCAGCGGCAAACCGTAGGGCGTGTAATCCCCGTATTCAACAAGTTCCGTGAGCTTCACTTGGGTGGCAACATTGAGTCGCGCAAAACCAACGGCAACCCCAATGGTGTTGTTTGCAAACTGATCGATGTAGGACACGCTGAAGCGGGAACCGAGAGGGTTGGTCACGCCTGGCACGAGTGTGCCGTTGGAGTTCACTTCTCCGCGAAGATTCACCGATACTTCACGACCGCGCGTATCCAGTGGTCGGCGAGCACGCAAGTCAACGGTGCCCGAGAGTCCCTGGCCGACAAGCGTTCCGTCCGGTGTCTTGTAGACCACAGCAGAACCGATCAACTCCGAAGGAAACTGGTCGTATTCGACCGTTCTGGCGTCGTTCGAGCTGACGATTTCGCGACCATTCAAGAGGGACCCGGAGAATTCTGGCGAAAGGCCACGGATAGACACCACATTGACACGGCCATCTGGCCCACGTTGCCCGGTCACCCCAGGCAGTCGCGCCAGCGCCTCTGCGATGCTGACGTCGGGAAGCTTTCCGAGTTCCTCGGCTGAGACCACTTCAACAATGGAATCAGAGGCCCGTTTGACTGAAACAGAGCTTTCGATGCTTCGTCGAATGCCAGTCACAACAACGTTTTCGAGTGATGTCTGCGCTTGAACCACACTGGTTGCAAACATCATCAAAGCGCAAGCGGTTGCGACGGGACTAACGGCAAAGGTCCGTTGTGAACATCTTTTGGAGAGCGATGGACGTAGAGTTTTCATCGGGAGAATCCGTAATTGAACTGACTGAACTAGGCGAAGGGTGGCGGCTCTTGTTTTTATGAAAGCGCTTTCACTATCTTTGAAATCGCTTTCAAGGTCAACCTAGGAGTTACCCTAGGAATCACTTTTTGTTTCAAATCCTGCGAGTGGACTCGCGTGTGACCAGCCGTGGCGGCGGAATTTGAAGTGTTGGAAGTGCGCCACCAATGAGTTGCAGCATTGCGCGTGCAGCCAAACTTCCCTGCTCATAGGTCGACTGATGGATGGTAGTCAGCGGCGGCACCGAAAACTCGGAAACCGACAGGTCATCAAAGCCTACCAATGACACGTCTCCTGGTATCTTGAGGTTGGCCCGATGCAAGCCCAGAGCAGCACCAGCAGCCATCTGATCGTTGGCTGCAAAGATTGCAGTGAAGTCCCTTCGGCGATCAAGTAGCTTGGTAATGGCAAGCAAGCCACTTGCCTCCGTATAGTCACCTGCTGTAACCAAGGAAGGGTCATAGGCAATGCGTGAGGCTTCCAATGCAAACTGATAACCGCGCAATCGTTCGCTGGAATCGGGGTGCGCTGGATCACCACTAATGAAAACGATGCTCCGATGACCGAGGTCCAGCAGGTGCTGAGTAGCCAATCTGCCGCCCTCGTAGTTATCGAACCCCATGGCGAACAAGCCCTTGGCCTTCAGAGTTCGCCCCGTCACGACGACCGGGACACTCTTGGCGCACGCACGCAGCGCCTGATGGCTCAAACGACCGGTCAGGACAATGATGCCGTCCACTCGTCTGGCCCTGAGCGTATCCACACAGCGTGCCTCGGTATCGGAACTCCACTTGGCGCTGACGATGAGCGAGCTATAACCCTGGGGGTCCAGCTCATCTTCTATGCCCCTGAGGGAGGGACCATAGAAAGGACTGTCAATCGCCTGTGTGATCACGCCGATACTGAATGATCTGCCACCCGCCAATCCCCTGGCAACAGGATTTGGGACAAACCCCAAAGTTCGAATTGCGGCCGCCACTGCCGTGGCTTTTTCTGGGCTTACCTTGGCAGTTCCGTTCAGAATGCGGGACACAGTGCTTGGAGAAACGCCCGCTCTCTGCGCCACCATCTCGATGTTTACGGGCCCACTTGTGGTGGTCGAATTTGATTTTGTTGGTTCAGAACTCTTCATTTACCCGGAATTGCGCGAAAAACTCCGTCTGTTCACGGCGGAGATGGATAGCGCTAAACAGCTTATTGCGTAGCGTTGAATACTAAGGTATCTTGATTCGTAATGAAAGTTCACGGACCGTTAGTTCCAAAAGATCTCAAAAATAAGCAGGAGCCCCCTTAGGAGGACCGTAGTGAATTTGGCTGTTGACCAGGGCAAACCGCCAGCCACGTATACCCGCAAACTGCATTAGTGGTCGCAAAATGAGATGTGCTGTGTGTGGAACACATCCACAATTGCATTGATCCTCTTTCTTCCGCTGCGCAAACCCGGTCGTGCCCATTGGGCCATCCGAAGGGATGTAGGGCCGGGATAGCAGCGTGACTTAACGTCTCTGATCTTCTATGTACTTGCGAACGAATTCAATGGGAGCCCCGCCACAACTGACGGCAAAGTAGCTCGGGCTCCAAAGATGTCCACCCCACAGGCGTTGTTGGACTTCAGGGAAGTTCTTGGACCGCAGCATTCTGCTGCTCACGCCCTTCAAACTGTTGACCAACCGAGACAGTGCAATGGTTGTTGGGTACTCGATAAGCATGGGCACATGCGGTTTGGATCAGTCAATTTCTCTTTGGAGAATATCGGAGCAATAATGATGAAACACAGGGGCGCTCCGCCTGACGCAGCCCCAATTAGGGAGAGTAGTTATGCGCACCGCAATGTCCTCGTTAGTTTTGTGCCAATACTTTCGGCGCATTGCCCATTGGCAGAAATCGGCTCTTCCAAGACTCTTTCAGCGCTTCGCAGTCATCCTCCTGTGTGCCGGACTCCCCGGAGTCCACGCCGAAAGCACCACGTTCAGCCTATCCACCGGCTGGAATTTGCTGGGCAACTCCAAGGTGCAAGCGATCGATGTTGCAACCACGTTTGGTGACGTCTCCAAAGTTACCTCCGTCTGGACCTGGAATTCAGTCAACAAGAAGTGGTCGTTCTACACGCCATCGTTGTCGGCCGCAGATCTAGCCGCCTTCGCCCAGTCCAAGGGCTATGACGTTTTGAGCCGCATCCCAGCCAAGGCCGGGTTTTGGGTCAACGCAAGCGCTGCCATGACAGCTACCGGTCCCAATGCGGAGGCCGCTACGCTCGGTGTCGATGATCTCCAGCCGGGTTGGAATCTGGTCAGCAACTCCTTGGCAAGAACCCCCGTCCAGTTCAATCAGGTACTTGATCGTGGTTTGAACGAGCGCAACCGCACCATTCTGAGCACCTGGGGGCGGGACGCAGGGCGCACGCAGTGGAAATTTTCTGCCCCATCCCTGGTTGCACAGGGTGGGACGGGCTTGGCAGACCACCTCGCCAGCCAATCCCTGCTGAGCTTTGCCGCCGCCCCCAGCAGTTCCGAAGGGTTCTGGGTCAACGTAGGGGCAACGACTCCGCAGGAGACCGCCACCAGTCTGGCACTCGAAATGCGCAGTGCTTTCGGCTCGGACAATACCAATGCCGTGGCACGGTCTCTGACGCTTGCTGGTGTATCGGTCTACACCGATAGCCTGGTGGCCCCCAGCGGTGACGCCGGCGCGCCAACAGGTGCCAGGATGCTGGTTACCCAGGCGCGCGGTCTGGCAAAGGAACTGCTGTCACAGGGTGGTTATACCGGAGCATTTCTCAACTCCAAGACGTCGGTGTTTCCGCTGCCAGACGGCAAGTCTGTGTTGCTGTCGCAACTGCTGGCCGGGTACGTTGCACACGGAAATACTTTTGGTGCCACCCAGTCGCGCGCACTGCTGCCCGGGTTTGACAAGGCCAAGCACCTCGACAATAGATATCCTTCCCTGGTGATCGTGTTCTTTGTCCGGGAATTTGTGGCGCCATTCATTGCCGCCAGTCAAAGCCCGGCCCTTACTGGCCAAAGTGCACCAGTGCCAATGCTCGCACGGATGGCCCGCCCCTCCATCGCTGCAGCCGTCGATCCGTGCGGGGCCGTCAGCGAGTTTTTGGACGATCTCCCATCCAGCGTGCAAGACGCGGTGCAGGAGCTGATCGACCCCGGTCGCTCGAGTCTGTTTATGGGCCTCGTTTCGTCGGTGGTGGGCAGCGTAGTCGAGCTGGCGGTCGATGGAGCCAAGAGCCTGATCCGCCATCTGCCGTTTGTCGAATCGATGCGCGAAGTGGCCAACATCCTGGGTGGCCTCACCGACATGCAGGCCATGTTCTCGCAGTGGACAGTAGAAATCAAACCTCCCAGCGGATTGCACAAAACACCCGGCAGCCCCAATGCTGGCGACTTTGTCCTGACCATGAGCAACGGTGGTGACGGCTTTGAATGGCCGCAACCAGTGCAGTCCTGTGCCGATTTGCTGGACGTACCTTTGCCAAAACTCGACAGTGCCGATGGCTCCACTGTGAAGTGGTTCAAGGTCAGCGGCTTTGACGACCTTGCCAGCTATGCCGGCTCAAAAGACGTCATTGCCTCCAACAGGGCCAGCTACAGCGTGACGACCGCCAACGAAGGCTCTGCGCATGAACAAGGTGGCCCCCTGGAGACCGGGGTGCTTGCAGTCAGGGCAGACATCCAGTTACCTGGTGTCGAACAACTGGCCTCTCGCATCGGGTCACTGATAGGTTCGTGGGGGCAGCGTGGCATCAGCTTTGGCACCGCCCTTGCGCCGCACATCGGTCCCAGTGTGCCGGGTGCGGGGCAGGTGGAGTACCACACCACCAGCAGCGCCAGAATCAATTTCAACGGCGTCACTGAGCGCCTTATCGTCTCCAGCCCCGACGGACTCAGCCTCAATGGCACGTGGAGCGGCACCTTTGCCTCCCAGCACAATTCCCAGTGCGGTGGCTGGCAGGAAGTTCCAGTGCGCTGGACCTTTGTCAACGGCACCGCCACCCTGTCTGTCGACCTTACCTTCCCGGGCAACCCGGCTTTTGGGGTGGAAGCGTGTACCTTCAGCTTTACCGAAACGCTGACGCTTAACCCGTCACCCGAAGCGCCTTCCATGTCCACCTCGGGCACCTGGCGAGCCATGTTTGACCCGGGTTGGCCCGGAGTCGATGTCCCGGAGATTGGCTACGAGATGCCACCGGTCCTCAGCTCGGGTGAGCGACTAGAAAGTTATGTGATTGAACTCAGCGGCAAAAAGTAGCAGACCTCGCGCTGCTGGTGTGACCGGCAAACCATGCCCCCACCTGCCTGGATGCCGGATCATGTCCGGCATGACAAACCCAGTTCGTCATTGCCATTGGACTATCAGACTCCGCCTAAAACTGCATCCATCGCCAGTGCGGTCGCACAAATAGCAAATTTTTACGGAGTCCGACAGGAAGTTTTTCCTCTATCCTTTCGAACTCTGGCACCGGTTGGGATGCCAATCCGTATGGCTATCGCGAACGTCTCGTCGATTCCAATGTCGGCAACCTAGCGGGCAGATCGTTGTTGGCTACTCCGGCAACAGCCCCCTGCTGGCATAGGAGAAGGCCGCGCGCTTTGCGTCGAGCCGTCGGATTCGTCCAGTGCTTCTGAAAGATTCTGCTGATGTGTGCCACCGATGACCCACCCACTTCTAATCGTCCGGACATCCGAAAAACTCTTGCTTCTATCCGTCGCACTCGACGCCCCGACGACTTGTCGCAACCTGACGCTGGGGAAAATCATTGCAAGTCCTGGGCTGGTGTTGAGGCACCGCCTCAATCAAACTAAGGTGCCATGCGAGTGAAAATGTCGTACATCTGGATGTCAAGGTCTATCCCGAGCAAGAGTAGACCGTAGTCAACGCATTCACCAAGACCAGCTGCACAGGCATATCTGCTTCGTAGCTGCCTTCGTTGCGTTTGAGTTCCGTTTCGTACAAGCTTCTCGCGAGCCGCGGTTCTAACCGTCTACCGTTAAGGCAGACCTTGGGGGCGACTCCGTTGCGGACGCCATACGCGTTAGCTTCAAGAACCCCTTCCATCACTCCGACCAGGTAGTAGTTGGCATAGTGCTCCCCTTGTTTGCTTGACTTTTCGAGGGTGCGCAATTCACGCAAGGACATTGCACACACGGAAGTCGCAAGGCTGCAGCCAACCAGAATCGCCATGGCAGTGCGGATCGCAAATGTGGCTGAATTTAATCGAGCGTCAGTACGGTACATATTCGAGTTTGTGTCAAAGCGCCAACTGTGCGCAAGTGAATTCTGGCAGAGACACTCGCTCACAGTTCAGTGACCGGACGAAGCGCCCGAAGTCGGGTCTAATGCCTGTCATTTTCCTCTTGTATTCCACCGTTGATTGCCTATAGTTGCGTCACAAGGAACCAATGCCTGTTGTCACTGACACCAGCGAGTTTCCTGTGAAAGGCGGTACATATAGAACCTTTTCAAGTCCTCCTCACCCATCAACCGGTGCTACTCTGACCGGAATACGTTACTGGCTAGTAACGAAAAGAGCTACAGGAATGTGGCAAACGTGCAGG
>CAJBVC010000430.1 GCA_903958915.1 uncultured beta proteobacterium | reverse complement strand
CTGCTCAGGAGCGAGAACCAAGGTCTCATTGGTGCGGTTGACTTTATTTTCAGAAGCGCGTGACTCGGGTCGTTTTGCTACCAGTGCGCGAGGTTAAACTGCGCGCAGTCGCAATTCAGTCATTTTTTTGACACATTTGGTAGTTAGGAGTCGTTCATGCTGTTTGGGAAGTTGCTACCTCGCGAAGGTAATTTTTTCGAGATGTTCAACCAGCATGCTGACCGCATTGTTGAAGCTGCGCAGGCGTTCTCCAAGCTGGTGGCCAACTACGCTGACCTGGATCTGCGTGCCAAGTACAACCGGGAGGTGGATGACGCTGAACGTGCTGCAGACCGTGTGACGCACGACTGCAACAAAGCGATTCACATTACTTTCATTACGCCGATCGACCGTGAGCAGATTCACTCGCTGATCAATACCATGGACGATGTGGCTGATCTGATTCAGGACTCCGCCGAGACCATGGCGCTGTACGACATCCACCACATGACCGATGAAATTGTCCGACTCACCGATCTCAGTGTGCGGTGCTGCGAGCGTCTGCGCGACGCGGTTCAATTGTTGGGAAACATCGCCGAACCGTCCACTGCAGAGGCGGCCTTGAAAACCTGTGACGAGATTGACAGACTTGAATCCGACGCCGATCGCGTGATGCGTACCGCGATGAGCAAGCTGTTTAGGGAAGAACCCGATGTGCGCGAAGTCATCAAACTGAAGGCCATATACGAGCTGCTGGAGACCATCACCGACAAGTGTGAAGACGTAGCCAATGTGATTGAGGGCATCGTCCTCGAGAACTCCTGAATACTTCCAGGCGTTTAACATGGGTACTGTACAAACGACTCTGTGGGTTGTGGTTTTGCTGGTGATGTTGGCGTTGGTGTTCGACTTCATGAACGGTTTTCATGATGCCGCAAATTCCATTGCGACCGTTGTCTCCACCGGTGTACTCAAACCGGGACAGGCGATTTTGTTCGCAGCCTTTTTTAATGTGATTGCGATCTTTGTCTTTCAACTGAGCGTGGCGGCGACTGTGGGCAAAGGCATCGTTCAGCCGGGGGTAGTGGATACGCACGTCGTGTTCGGTGCTCTGGTTGGCGCGATCACCTGGAATGTGATTACCTGGTACTACGGAATTCCCAGCAGTTCGTCGCACGCGCTGATTGGCGGCATTGTCGGCGCCGTGCTGGCGAAGTCCGGGGCCAGCACTTTGATTTCTGCAGGCATTCTCAAGACAGTGGTTTTCATCTTTGTTTCGCCTTTTCTCGGGTTCGTTTTGGGCTCCCTGATGATGGTTGCCGTGGCGTGGATTTTTCGAAGAACCCGACCCTCGCGCGTGGACAAGTGGTTTCGGCGTTTGCAACTGGTGTCCGCTGGGGCCTACAGCCTGGGGCATGGTGGCAATGACGCACAAAAAACGATTGGCATCATCTGGATGTTGCTGATCGCTACAGGCTATGCCGCAGGTGCCGACAAAGCACCCCCCAACTGGGTCATCATTTCCTGCTACGCCTCCATTGGTGCGGGGACCATGTTTGGTGGATGGCGCATCGTGAAAACCATGGGTCAGCGCATCACCAAGCTCAAACCGGTGGGTGGATTTTGTGCGGAAACGGGGGGTGCCTTGACCCTGTTCATGGCAACTGCCATGGGTGTACCAGTGTCTACCACGCATACCATTACAGGCGCCATCGTTGGCGTCGGCTCGACCCAGCGAACCAGTGCAGTGCGATGGGGGGTGGCGGGAAACATTGTGTGGGCATGGATTTTCACGATTCCCGCAAGCGCTTTCGTGGCAGCCAGTGCCTATTGGCTCAGTCTGCAGATTTTTTAGGTCTCCTGAAGGTTCATGGTACCGGGCGACAAGTTGCTCCCATGCCAATGGAGCGTTCCATCATGACCACGTCCAGCCAGCGCTCAAACTTCCAGCCGCAACTGGACAAAGTGCCGACCTGGTTGAAGCCGCAACTGCGGTGAACGCTGATGGAACCATGGTTGCTCGAGTCGCCGATGACGGCAATCAGTTTTCGCACGCCAGCACGCTCGGCCTGCGCCATCAATTCGATCAACAGCAACCGGCCAAAGCCCTTCCCGTGGGACTCTTCTGCGAGGTAAATGGAGTCTTCTGCTGAGAAGCGGTAGGCGGGTCGGGGTTTGAACCAGTTGCAGTAGGCAAATCCCACCACTTGGGCGTTTTCTTCCAGCACCAGATAGGGCAATCCCTTGGCGAGCACGTCATCTCGCCGCGTGGCCATGTCTTGCAGCGACGGCGGATCTACCTCAAATGTGCCGGTGCCGTGCAATACGTGGTGGCGGTAAATGGCAGTAATGGCGTCCAGGTCCGCTGCCAGGCTTTTACGAATGGTGGTCATTGCATTTCAAAACGTTATAATAGCGGGCTGTTCAGAGTGTCACTGGCCGGGTGGTCAGTTGCGTGTCTCAAACTCTGAATTTCTTGGTTGAAATTCTTTTCTACCACCCAAAGGATAAATTATGGTCGTTATTCGACTCGCCCGTGGCGGTGCCAAAGCTCGCCCGTTCTTTAATATAGTGGTCGCCGACAAGCGTACCCGTCGTGATGGTCGATTTATTGAGCGCATCGGTTTTTACAATCCGATTGCAACCGCCAATGAAGAGAGCATCCGGATAGCACAGGACCGCCTGACGTACTGGCAAGGTGTGGGTGCTCAGGCATCTCCCACCGTACAGCGCCTGATTCAGCAGGCCGCCAAAAAAGCTGCCTGACACGGTACGGGCGGCGCGGCTCACTCTGGGCCACTGCGCTGCCGTGCTCACCATGCCCTTTCCCAGCGGACTCGAACCTGCTGACCTTCCGCAAGATGCCGTGGAGGTCGGACGGATCGCGGATGCATGGGGTGTCAAGGGCTGGTTTAAAGTGTTGCCCTACAGCGCCCACCCCGAGGCGCTTTTTTCATCCAAACGCTGGTTTCTATTGCCCACAGAGCGGGGCGTACCTACGTTCACTGGGGCGATGCGACTGGCCATTAAAGAGGCCAAGGAACACTCCGACAGCGTTGTGGCAACTGCGCACGATGTGTCTGATCGTTCCTGCGCCGAGGCGCTCAAGGGTTCGCGAATATTTGTATCGCGCGCCAGTTTCCCCACAACCGCCAAAGACGAGTATTACTGGGTTGATCTGGTTGGATTGACGGTGGTGAATCGTGAGCAAGTCGTGTTGGGTACTGTGCGAGAACTACTGTCGACCGGTCCACAAACGGTTCTGGTGGTGGAGTTCCTGCAGGATGGAAAGCTGCAGGATCGGTTAATCCCTTTTGTGGCGGCTTTTGTGGACGACGTCGATTTGGTGGCGCGCAAAATATTGGTGGACTGGCAATTGGACTATTGAGACGCTCTATAGCATGCGCTTCGATGTAGTGACCCTGTTTCCGGAGTTGTTTTCGCCCTTCCTCAGTGTGGGGGTGACGCGCCGAGCCTTTGATGCGAAACTGGTAGACGTACGGTTTTTTAATCCGCGTGACTTTGCGGTTGGCAATTACCGGCGTATTGACGACCGGCCTTTCGGCGGCGGACCGGGAATGGTGATGATGGCCGAGCCGCTGGCCAACGTTATCGAAGCAATTCGCGCTGAGCGCGGTGACGCGGCTCCGGTCGTGCTGTTTTCCCCTATTGGTCAGCGCCTTGATCATGCCATGGTGCAGGGTTGGTCAGACAGTGTCGGCGCGATTTTGGTTTGTGGCCGCTATGAGGGCCTGGACCAGCGTTTCATCGATCATTTTGTGGACCGACAGGTCAGCCTGGGTGACTTTGTACTGTCGGGCGCGGAAGTCGCCGCCATTGCTTTGCTGGATGCCGTGGCCAGGCTGCAACCAGGCGTTCTAACGGACGCTGACAGCCATCGTTTCGACAGCTTCAATCCATCGATCGACGGGTTGCTCGATTGTCCGCACTACACGCGACCCGAGGATTGGCGAGGACACAAAGTACCTGACGTACTGTTGTCGGGCAACCATGCATCGGTAGAGCGCTGGCGCAAGGAGCAAAGTTTGCGCGTCACGGAGTTGCATCGCCCGGATTTGCTCGGCGCGGAACACAGTAGGGATGGTTTGCATCCGACCGAAGAGCGCACGCGCACCTCGAAAGCTTAAGCTTGCTATAATGGCGGGCTAACCGATCCTCTGCACGGCGGCCAATGTCGGTGCCAGCGCATGCATGATCACTGAGGAAACCATGAACTTGATCCAAACTCTTGAGCAAGAAGAAATTGCTCGCCTGGGAAAGAAAATCCCAGAATTTGCCCCCGGCGACACCGTTATCGTGAGCGTCAATGTGGTTGAAGGCAGCCGCAAGCGGGTACAGGCCTACGAAGGCGTTGTGATTGCAAAACGCAATCGCGGCCTCAACAGCGGCTTCATCGTGCGCAAGATTTCCAGCGGTGAGGGCGTCGAGCGTACATTCCAGACCTACAGCCCGTTGATCGCCGGCATTGAAGTAAAGCGCCGCGGTGATGTGCGCCGTGCCAAGCTGTACTACCTGCGCGACCGCAGCGGCAAGTCGGCACGTATCAAGGAAAAGTTGCCCGCCAAGAAAACTGCGACCGCGTAAAGCGCGCCGCGTTTTTTCGAAAAGCCGCTCCAGCGCAAGCTCGAGGCGGCTTTTTTGTTGCCAAGGCGTTTCATGACCAAGGTTCCTTCCTTTGACCCACGCCAAGTTCCTGTGGTAGGGGTAGATCACCACCTACCTAAGGTGGATGGTCGGCATTTGCTCCCGGATGCATTGAGAGCGCGCTTTGCATCACCTCCGCTGTGGACACCGGAAATGGTGGCAGAGCCGCGTTTTTCGGACCGGGCCCCGGCGCACGCGTCGGTGCTCATTGCGCTGGTCGTGCGGGATCGCTTGACGGTGTTGTTAACGCAGCGCACGCAGCATCTTTCCAGCCATTCTGGACAAATTGCTTTTCCGGGAGGCAAGGCCGATCCGGAAGACCGGAACGCGGTAGCCACCGCGCTTCGAGAAGCCCACGAGGAAATCGGGTTGCAGGAGCGCCAGGTGCAGGTGCTGGGCAACTTGCCAATCTACACCACTGGAAGCGCTTACTGGGTGACGCCCGTCGTCGCACTGGTACAAGACGGATTTCGCCTGACCCGCAATCCGTTCGAAGTCGAGGATGTGTTTGAGATTCCGCTGGACTTTCTGGTGGACCCTGCCAACCACCGCCGACACGCGGTGCAATGGGAGGGCAAAACTCGCGAGTGGTTGTCTATCCCCTACCAGGACGGTGACACTGAACGTTTTGTCTGGGGCGCGACCGCCGGCATGTTGCGCAACCTGTACAAGTTTCTGATTGCCTGAGCGGAGCCGAAAGCGAATACTGGAACAGTGGCGGGAGTCTTGTTGGAGTCGCTATGATTGATTCATGAGCTTTCTCTCCATATTGTTCGCGTTATTGTTGGAACAGGCTCGTCCGCTAGGCCAGCAGAACCCGATTCACAATGGAGCTCGCTCCTGGGTGCGGTGGGTCAATCGCAATCTGGACGCCGGACAGTCTTTTCATGGCTGGCTTGCCTGGGGCGTTGCGGTGGTGGTTCCTTCCATGCTGGTGACGGGCATCCATTGGGCACTGGTGTGGTCCCTGGGTTGGACGGCTGCAGTTGTCTGGAATATTGCAGTGCTGTATTGCACACTGGGTTTTCGCCAATTCAGCCACCATTTCACCGAAATTCGGGATGCGCTCAGCAATGGGGACGAAGCGCTTGCACGGGAGCGATTGGCCCATTGGATGCGTATTGATGCCAGTGAACTGCCGCGCAGTGAAATTGTCCGCCATGTCATCGAGTATTCAGTGATTTGCGCGCACCGTCATGTTTTTGGCGTGTTTGCGTGGTACTCAGTCATCGCCGCGCTCGGTCTGGGGCCAGCGGGCGCCGTGGCTTACCGCATGGGCGAATTTGTTGCCCGTTACGTGAAACGCCCACTCCACCCCACCAGTTCACCGGTGAGCGAACCCCTGCAACAACAGGCGACACTGGCATGGGCGTGGATGGACTGGGTGCCTGCCCGTGTGACAGCACTCGGTTTTGCCTTTGTCGGAAGCTTCGAAGATGCCGTGGACAACTGGCGCAATCAGGAGTCCCAAGCGCCGCGCGACAACGACAGCGTCGTGTTGGCGTCTACCGCCGGCGCCGTGAACGTCAAGCTTGGCCCGCAGAGCAGTGCTGGAGCGGGTCAAACTCCGCAGCCCGCCCATCTGCGCGCGGTGGTGGGCCTGCTGTGGCGCACCGTCGTGATGTGGATGGTGGTACTGGCGTTGTTATCGATGGCGCGCCTGTTAGGCTGATTTCAGACCTCCCGAAATGGAATCAGTAGTGTGGTTGTTGGGAAAGTTCTGCGAAAAGATCGCTATATATTTTGTAGCGGTTTGCGCTTATCCCGTGGGCGTCAGAGCTGCTTTTAAGTGCTGAAATTACGCTGCAGCCGGGTTCGTGCAGGTGCGAGCAGTTGTAGAACTTGCAGGCAGTAGCAACCGCGGCAAAGTCTGGCATCAAGCTTGCCAATTGCATGGCTTCAATATGGTGAAGTCCAAACTCCTGGAAACCTGGGGAATCAATGACTGCAGTCGTTTTCTCGCGATCGACCCAGTACCACGTGGTGCTGGTAGTGGTGTGTTTGCCAGAGTTGAGTGCTGTCGAAATGGCGTTGGTGAGGACTTGCGCATTGGGGACCAATCGGTTGATCAGGGTGCTTTTCCCGGCACCCGATGGCCCCAGCACCAGCGTCGTCTTTCCCGCAAGAACTGCGTCCAGGGGATGTGAGTCATCGCCACCCAAATCAGAACGTGGCTTGAGCGCCAGCGGCACCAAGGAATAGCCCATGGCCGAATAGGTCTGCAAGCGCTGCCAGGCGCGATCGAATGGCGCCACCAGATCACGCTTGTTCAGTGCAATGATGGGCGTAATGTGCTGTGCCTCGGCTGCAATGAGCGCGCGCACCAACTGACTTTCGGAAAATTCGGGTTCGGCTGCGAGCAGTATCAGAACCTGATCCAGATTGGCTGCAAACGATTTGGTGCGCAGTTCGTCCTGGCGGTAAAACAGATTGCGCCTCGGCTCCACCGCTTCAATCGTGCCCTCATCCTGCGATGCTTGCCATTGCACCCGATCACCCACGACGGTCTGGTTCTTCTTGCCTCGTGGGTGGCAGAGAATGCGCCTGCCGTCGTTCGTCTCCACCCAGACATGCCGACCGTGTCCGGCAACGACTAATCCAGTCTGTAGTATGGTCGCTGACAAAATTAACCCCCGACAGCCGTGAGGCGGCCAATGCGTTCTGTGGCCGGTGGGTGAGAATAGTAGAAACTCACATAGAGTGGGTCTGGGGTCAATGTGGATGCATTGTCTTCATACAACTTGAGCAGGGCACTGGAGAGTTCGACCCCGCTGGTTTGCGTGGCAGCGTAGGCGTCGGCTTCAAACTCGTGCTTGCGCGAAAGTTGCGCAAACAGCGGTCCCAAAAGCGTCCCAACCAGCGGAATTACCATCATGAAAAGTAGTAATGCCAAAGCATCGTTGGCGCCAGTAACGTTGGGCACCACTCCCAAGCCTGTATAAAAGACAACCTGCTGGCTGAGCCAACCCAACACAAAGAATCCTGCAAAACTCATGGCAAACATCGACATCAGGCGTTTGGCAATATGGCGCATCTTGAAATGCCCCAGTTCGTGCGCCAGCACCGCATCGACTTCTGCTGGACTCAATTGGGCAAGCAGGGTGTCATAGAAAACAACGCGTTTAGATTTTCCAAACCCGGTGAAATAGGCGTTCGCGTGGGCACTGCGTTTGCTGCCATCCATGACAAAAAACCCCTTGCTTTGAAAGCCACAGCGTGCCATCAGCAGTTCTACTCGCGCCTTCAGCGCTGGATCTTCCAACGGCTGAAACTTGTTGAAAACAGGGGCAATCCAGGTTGGATAAACCAGCAGCATCAGCAGATTGAAGGAACTCCAGACACACCAGGTCCACAGCCACCAGAGGTTACCGGTTGCGCCCATCATCCATAGGACCAAACATGCAAGAGGCAGGCCGATCAAAACTCCCATGGCGCTGGACTTGATAAGGTCCATCACCCAGAGTTTTGGCGTTGTCTTGTTGAAGCCAAAGCGCTGCTCGATCACAAAAGTCTGGTACAGCGAGAATGGCAGATCAATCAGGCCATTGATGAGAACGAAAGAGAGCAGCAGTGCTACCTGTTGCCACAGTCCAGTGCCCACGGCATGCGCGGTCCATTGATTCAGAACGGACAAGCCGCCAAGCAGTGTCCAGCCCAACGTGACTGCGGCACCCCAGGCAAGCTCCAGCATGCCAAAGCGTGTTTTGGAAACGGTGTAATCTGCAGCCCTTTGATGGGCATCCAGAGAAATCTTTCCATCGAAGGCAAAGGGGACCTGTCCCCGGTGCTGGGCAACATGCTTGATCTGCCGCGTGGCGAGCCAGAATTTGAGCAGCACAGTGGCGGCCAAACCGGTGGCAAATGCGAGCGACACAGCTGTACTGTCAGGCAAATTGAGAAAATGGGCTGTCATGGCGGCCGAGTTTAGGCCATCGGCGACAATCGCCTCATGCCTGATGCCAATACCTCCCTCGGTAAATCCGACAAGAACCTCGTCTGGTTGGACTGTGAAATGACCGGGTTGAATCCGGAAACTGACAGGATTATCGAGATTGCGGTTGTTGTGACGGGCCCGCATCTTGAAGGCCGCATCGAAGGTCCGGTGATGGTGATTCACCAAACCGATGCCCAACTTGACCTGATGGATGCGTGGAACAAGGGTACGCACGGCAAGAGTGGATTGATCGAGAAAGTCAGGGCTTCTACTACCAGTGAGGCACAGGCCGAAGAAGTCTTGCTGGTATTCCTGCGCCAGTTTGTGCCAGCCAATGGCACACCCATGTGCGGCAACTCGATTGCGCAGGACCGGCGGTTCCTGGTGAAGTACATGCCCAAACTGGAAGCTTTTTTTCACTATCGCAATCTCGATGTGAGCACCTTGAAGGAACTCTCCAAACGCTGGAAACCTTCGGTGCATGCAGCATTCAAAAAGAAGCAGAACCATACGGCTTTGGCCGATGTGCATGAGTCCATCGATGAGTTGGAACACTACCGGGACCACTTCCTCCGACTTGACTGACGGGCTCCCGACGAAACGCTTTAGGTGTTTACCCGGATTCGTGCGATAATCAAAGGCTTCGCTACAAGCTGTAGCGTTTTTGTACATCTCCCTTCATTCACCGGGTTCGCCAAGATGAACCCCAAGCGCTGAGTCCTCTATGGACCGGAGCAGGTTCCGTTTGATGGTTGATGTTTTTTAACCATTAACGGAGCAGCCGCACACCCCGCGGCGCTCGCGTGAGAGTAAAACCATGACTGACGCTATGAATGCGACGGGCGAATTTGCGCCTGCCGATAATTTTTCCACTCAAGAACTTTCCGTCATCGCTTCGGTGAATGCCGTCGCAGTTGCAATTCCCGAAGCAGTTGAACTGCCCGAGGTACCGAATGGCTTCATCGAGATGGGCCTGGCCCCTGAACTGATCCATGCGGTAAAGGACCTGGGCTACACCCAGCCCACTATCGTGCAGAAGAAGACGATTCCGCTGGCGCTGCCAGGCGAGGCCACTGCGGAGAAGGCTGCACGCTATATTGACCTGATGGTGTCGAGCCAGACCGGTAGCGGCAAGACCGCGGCATTCCTGCTGCCGGTACTGCATACCTTGCTCAAACAGCAAGCGGCTGCCGAGAACTTGGAGCGTGCGGATTACGATCGTGCCGTCGCGGAAGCCGCAGCAAAGGGAGAAGCTCCCCCAAAGCGCGCCAAGCGCAAGGATCCGACCAATCCACGTAACTTCAAGGCCGCCGCTCCTGGGGCGCTGGTGGTCTGCCCGACGCGGGAATTGGCGCAGCAGGTAGCGCATGATGCCATCGATCTGGTGCAGCATTGCCGCGGCTTGCGCATTGCCAATATTGTGGGCGGCATGCCGTACCAGCTTCAAATAGCCAAGCTGCAAAATGCGAATCTGGTCGTGGCAACGCCGGGACGCCTGCTGGACCTGCAGCGCAGCATGCAGATCAAGCTCGATGAGGTGCAATTCCTGGTGGTGGATGAAGCAGACCGAATGCTGGATCTGGGCTTCTCGGATGATCTGGCAGAAATCAATCAGCTTACGATTGACCGCAAGCAAACCATGATGTTTAGCGCAACCTTTGCGCCTCGTATCCAGCAACTGGCAGCCCGCGTGATGCGCGAACCCCAGCGTGTGACGATTGACAACCCGCAGGAAAAACACGTCAACATCAAGCAGGTGCTGTTCTGGGCCGATAACGCCCACCACAAGCGCAAGCTGCTCGACCATTGGCTGCGCGACACCACCATCAACCAGGCGATCGTTTTTGCCAGCACGCAGATTGAATGCGACGGTTTGGCGGGTGACTTGCAGCAGGCCGGTTTTGATGCTGTTGCGTTGCACGGTGCACTCAGCCAAGGGCTGCGCAACCGCCGTCTGATGGCATTACGTCAGGGACAGGTTCAGATTCTGGTGGCAACCGATGTGGCAGCCCGTGGCATTGACGTGCCGACCATCACCCACGTCTTCAATTACGGGTTGCCGATGAAGGCAGAAGATTACACGCACCGCATTGGCAGAACCGGACGCGCTGGGCGTGATGGGCTGGCAGTGACGTTTGTCGAGGTCCGCGATCGCCGCAAGATCTTTGACATCGAGGCCTATACCCGTCAGCACTTCCAGTCGGAGACCATTCCCGGCTTGGAGCCCCAACAGCGCTTTCCCGAGGCGCGGCCCGGCACCGGCGCCAGCTTCGGTGGCCGCGGCAACCATGTGGCGGACCGTCGTCCGCGCGAGCGCTCTTTTGCCGGACCGCGTGAAGGAGGATTTGGTGATAACCGCAGCGGTTTTGGTGGCCGTCCCGCCACTGGTCCACGGGAATTCGCAGGCAATTCAAGGGACTTCAGTGGCGCAGCCCGTGAAGGCTTCAGCTACGAACGCAAGGGTGGTTTTAACGATCGCAAACCTGCCTTCGCAAAGCCTGCAGGTTTCGCAAAACCTGGCAATGGTGGCAAAGTCTTTGTGCCGCGCGATACGGTGAAGCGTCCCGCGAAGCCCGCGCGCTAGACGACCGAATATGCGAGTGCCCATTCAACCAATTGGTCGGATGGGCTTTTCTTTTCCTGTCAATTTGACAGGAAAAACTTTAGCTTCATCACGGCTGTTTCGACGTCGATCGAGGCCTGGGCAAACTGTGAGTTTCCATTGAGAACCTTCTGAAGGTCCGTGTACTCGCCATCGTTAATGGAATTGGCTACCATGCTTGCCACCAGATGAAAGTCATTGTGTCTGGCCATCAATTTGACGAATTCCGGTTTGCTGCCATACATCAGGCGACCTTTCGCGTGTAACCACTTGCCCAAGTCACAGCAGTCATTTCTCCGAAGGGAAGCAGCATCCAGCGGCTCCCCGGCCGTGGCCGCAGTCTTGAACTTTTCCCGCCACTGGCGATGAACTTCGATGGCTTCGTCGAGCGAGATTTGCGCTTGCTCGACCGGTTCGTGGTGGGGCTCCCTCACGCTGCGCAGTGTCTGATAGGCGCGCAACGCCAAGCTCACGGATGTATAGATGTTGTACGCTGTGAGCTCGGATTTGAGCCGATAGCCATTGATGTCATAGTCCGCCCTAACCTCCTGCTCTTGGGCGTAGCCTGGTTGTCCCGTTACCAAGACGATCTGTACCATTCGGTTGCAAATCTCCTGGCGCACGTGGGTCACCAGAGAGAGCCCGGCCATTTCCGTTTCCATCACGACGTCCAGCAGGATCAGTGAAATGTCCGGATGCTCCGCCAGCACTTTCTTGGCTTCATCGGCCGAGCGGGCATCGTGAAGTTCCAGCGCAAAGCCCTCAACCTCCATGTCTTTCAAGGCCATGTGCAACACTGCGTGCATGTCATCTTCATCATCGACTAGCAGAACTTTCCAGCGGTGTTCCGATGCTGGCGTTGGGCTCTTCGATGGGGGAGACTCCTGGGCAAACAGGTTGGAGAAGTTGTCGGACTCGATCATGGGACTGCTACCTCCGAAGAAGAGTGTGGAGCCGCGGATGGTCCGCGGGCTGACGAAGATGGCCCAGCAAGGTTCTGATTCAGAGACGTGAGCAGACTCAGCAATTGGTCTCTGCAATTGAAGAGTTCTTGCAGCGCACTCTGGGCGGAAGTCGAATCGCCGGCACGTGCGAGTTCGAGAGCACGAATGGCCAACGCATGGCCAAGATCATGCAATTCGCCAATGGACTTGAAGGCACCAAATTTCCCATACCGTGCCACACCACTGCCGTCAAACCATCGTCCAAAAGAGCAGCTACTGTCGTCTGCAATGAACGAGCTTGCGGCTTCCGGGTGTTCTACATTCCACTGAACCCGTTCTACCCATGTGCGGTGGCTCTGTGCTGCGACGAGCAGCGTAACGTCCTGCCCCATTGTTTGCGGTTGGATGGTTTTCCACGGCGCTCGCGTCTGCCAATCGCGCATCCATCGCGGGAAATCATGTGCAGGCATCGGTCTGGCGATTCCATAGCCT
>CAJBVC010000429.1 GCA_903958915.1 uncultured beta proteobacterium | reverse complement strand
GGCACCGATGGAACCCGGGGCGCTGTCGCGATCCACGCTGCTGGCGGTTTTCTCATGGCGCAGGAGCCGGAGTCGAGCAAGTTTGATGGCATGCCACGCAGCGCCATTGCCACCGGTGTGATGGGTGACGTGCTTCCGGCCGAAGAACTGCCGCTGCGCCTGGTGGCGCATCTCCTGAACGAACCCTACGACGACCACCGCCCGGTGTTGCCGGTAACACCCCACTCGGCCCTGACCAATGACGATGTGTTCGCCGAGATTTTGCAATTGCTCTACCAACTCGGTGGCATCGATTTCTCCGATTACAAGCCCGCCACCATCATGCGTCGCCTGGAGCGGCGCATGCAGGCCCGCCACACTCCTGAGTTGCACCAGTACCTGGAGTTGCTGGAACACAACCGCGATGAAATGCTGACCCTGCGCAAGGAGATGCTGATCTCGGTGACGAGCTTCTTTCGCGACCCGGAGGCCTTCGACATCCTGGCTGAAAAGACTATCGGACCCCTGGTGGAAGCCACCGAGAGCCAGGGCACCATCCGGGTCTGGATAGCGGGAGCGGCCACAGGGGAGGAGGCTTACTCCATCGCGATGTTGTTTCTGGAGGCGTGCGACCGCCTCAAGCGCTGGCCCACGCTGAAGATTTTTGCCACCGATGTGGACCATCAGGCGATCGAAAAAGCCGGAGTGGGCAGCTACCGGGAGACCATTGCCGCTGAAATATCACCGGAACGCCTGCAGCGGTTTTTTATCGACAAGGGCAACTCCTACCTCATCAAGAGTGAATTGCGCCAGTGCATCGTGTTTGCGCGGCAAAACCTGTTGTCAGACCCACCATTTACCAAGATGGACCTGGTGCTGTGCCGCAATACGCTGATCTACTTCAAGCCGGCCGCACAGGAACGCGTGCTGCACGCCCTGCTCTACGCACTCAATGGTGGTGGCACCCTGTTTCTGGGCTCAAGCGAGTCGGTAGCCATGATGACCGATGCGTTGCAGGTCATCAGCGCCAAACACAAGCTGTTTCGACGCACGGCAGACCGCATCCTGCCCTTGCTGGAGCACCACACCAAGGGCGGCAGCCGCAACCGCATGTTGCCTACGGAAGCGCGCCGCAAGTTACCCAGTCAGACGGTCTCGGCCAGTCCGGTGGATACAGGAGTGGCCACCTTGCTGGCCCACTACGCACCGCCATCCATCATCTTCAATGAAACCCATGAAGCGGTGCACCTGTTTGGCGATGTCAACCCGTTCATCCAGACCAAGCAGGGGTCTGCCAGTCTGGCGGTCAACCGGATGCTGCTCGACCCGCTGGTTCCCATCGCATCCGCCCTGCTCTACAAGTCCATCAAGGACCAGTGCTCGCTGCTGTCGGATCCGATTCAGTTGACGCTGCGCAATGGCGAAGTGCGCTCGGTAAGGCTTTCCGCCCACTGCATGAAGAATGAGGGGGTTGAGCGCCTGACCATGCTCTGCTTTGAAGCCGAAGTTGTCACCGTGAAGGAGGCGTTTAAGCCGGTGGACGTAGGCGTGGAGACCATGACCCGCATTGACGGACTGGAGCGCGAATTGTCGGCCACGCGCGAGAGCTTACAGGCCACGATCGAGGAGCTCGAAACTTCCAATGAAGAATTGCAGGCCACCAACGAAGAACTGATGGCTTCCAACGAAGAACTGCAAAGCTCCAACGAAGAACTGCAGTCGGTGAACGAAGAGCTCAACACCGTCAACGCCGAGTACCAGGAAAAGATGCTTTTGATCAACCGCGTCAACGCCGACCTGGAAAGCATGGGACGCGCAACAGGGGTTGCCACGGTGTTTGTCGATGCCGACATGACCATCACCCGTTTCAGCCCCGATGTGGCTGGCATCTTCAAGCTCAGAGACTCTGACGTGGGTCGCCCGCTGGACGACATTTCCCACAGCCTGCGCTACCCCGGGCTGATGGATGACCTCGCGCACACTTTGGAAAGTGGTCAGGTGATCGAGCGCGAGGTGGGATCGGTGGACAGCGACCGCATGCTGTTTGTGCGCATCCTGCCCTATTCCATTCCATCGACCATTGGCCGCGGTGCGGTGATGTCGTTTGTAGACGTCAGCGCCTACCACGACGCCAAGCGGCTGCAGGCTATTCTGGACGGCTTGCCCGAGCACGTGGCGGTACTGGAGGCAGACGGCACGATCCGTGTCGTCAATGCCGCCTGGAGGCGTTTTGCCATGGCCAATGGCGACCCGGAGCTAAAAGTCTCCGGCCCCGGCGCCAACTACCTCTCTGCATGCAAAGCAGACTTGCAGCTCAATGATGATTCCGCAACCGCTGCCTTGCGCGGTATTCGCGGTGTACTGGAAGGCACACTGCCTGGCTTTTCGATCGAGTATCCGTGCCACTCACCGACCGAACAACGCTGGTTTGTCATGAATGTTGCTCCGATTCAAGGGCCGGCAATGGGCGCGGTGGTAAGCCACATCAACGTCACCGCGTGGTTCCGGAGGGAGAAACCATGAGAACGCTGGACATGGAAATTGAGCGGCTGCGCCAGCGGGCGATTGCCGCTATGTCCGATGCACCGAGCCGCCCTTCCGGATTGCCTGACGACATGATGGACGCGCTGCGGCTGGTCGAGGAGTTGCGTGTCTACCAGACCGAGCTGGAGATCCAGAACCAGGATCTGAAAGCGGCGCAGATGCAGACCGAGTCGGCCATGCGCAGGTACCGTCGCCTGTTTGAAAACCTGCCGATGGACGCCATGACCCTGGATGGGCAAGGGTTCATCGTGGAAGCCAATGCAGCGGCCCGCAGCCACTTTTCCTTGCGCGCCAACGCCGCACTGCAACGGCGCTCGGTGTACCAGCTGTTTGCCTTTGAGAGCCGCTCCAAACTCTACTCGGTGTT
>CAJBVC010000428.1 GCA_903958915.1 uncultured beta proteobacterium | reverse complement strand
TGGTTGGCGCGCCAGCCCGGTGACATGATGGCCAAGCGGCGTGAAGAAGCCGAGATGATATTTCGGCGCGTTGGCATCACGTTCGCTGTGTACGGCGAAAAAGACGAGGAAGGTGCCGGCACCGAGCGCCTCATTCCATTCGATCTGATTCCGCGCATCATTCCGGCGCACGAGTGGGCAACGATGGAAGAGGGCCTGGTGCAACGCGTTACCGCACTCAACCGGTTTATCCATGACGTCTACCACGACCAGGAGATTCTCAAGGCGGGCATCATCCCGCGCGAACAGATCGAGAACAACGCCCAGTACCGCCCCGAAATGATGGGCGTGAGCGTACCCAACCAGATCTACTCGCAAATTTCCGGCATTGACATTGTTCGTGCGCCCAACGCAGCCGGGGAAGGCGAGTACTACGTGCTTGAAGACAACCTGCGTGTGCCTTCGGGTGTTTCGTACATGCTGGAAGACCGCAAGATGATGATGCGGCTCTTTCCTGATCTGTTCAGTGCCCACCGGGTCGCTCCCATCGCGCATTACCCCGACCTGTTGCTGGAAACCCTGCGGGCGAGCAGCCCGGAGACCACTGCCGAGCCCACCGTGGTCGTGTTGACACCCGGCATGTACAACAGCGCCTACTTCGAGCATGCGTTTTTGGCGCAGCAAATGGGTGTCGAGCTGGTCGAAGGGCAGGACCTTTTTGTCAAAGACAAGTTTGTCTACATGCGCACCACCCGCGGGCCGCGCCGTGTCGATGTGATCTACCGCCGTGTGGATGACGACTTCCTCGATCCCACCGTGTTTCGCCCGACCTCCACGCTGGGCTGTGCCGGTCTGCTGGATGCCTACAGGGCCGGCCACGTGACCATTTGCAATGCGGTGGGTACCGGTGTGGCCGACGACAAGTCGATTTACCCCTATGTGCCCAAGATGATCGAGTTTTACCTGGGCGAGAAGCCCATTCTCAGCAACGTGCCAACCTACATGTGCCGCAACAAGGACGATCTGGCCTACACGCTGGCGAATCTGAAAGAGCTGGTGGTCAAGGAAGTGCACGGTGCGGGCGGCTACGGCATGCTGGTGGGGCCGGCTTCCACCCAGGCCGAGATTGAAGATTTTCGCAAGGCCCTGCTGGCCAACCCCAGCGGTTACATCGCCCAACCGACGCTGAGCCTGTCGAGTTGTCCGACGTTTGTCGAGAGCGGCATAGCACCGCGCCACATCGATTTGCGTCCCTACGTGCTGTCGGGAAAGACCGTGCAAATGGTGCCAGGCGGGCTGACCCGTGTGGCGCTCAAGGACGGCTCGCTGGTGGTGAATTCGTCGCAAGGCGGTGGCACCAAAGATACCTGGATTCTGGAGGACGACAAGGCAGACGTCCCGGAGCCGGGCGTGCAAGCCCAGTTCCAATCCTGAAAGGAAACCCGTTATGTTGTCACGCACTGCCGACCATTTATTCTGGATGTCCCGCTACATCGAGCGCGCCGAGAACACTGCGCGGTTACTCGATGTCAATTACCAAACTGCGTTGCTACCCCAGTCCGACGCCGTGGCCCAAATGGGCTGGCAGGGTTTGCTCAGCATCAGTGAGCTCACCCGTACCTATGCCGAGCGCTACGGTGCCGTCGAAGCGCGCGAAGTCATGGACTTCATGGTGAAGGATGAAAGCAATCCGTCCAGCATTGTCTCGTGCCTGGGCGCTGCACGCGAGAACGCCCGTGCTGTGCGTGGTACCTTGACCACGGAGGTCTGGGAGACCCACAACCAGACCTGGCTGGAAGTGAAACGCATGCTCAAGGCGGGCGACTTTGAAAGCGATCCGGCGCAGTTTTTCGAGTGGGTCAAATTTCGTTCGCACCTCTCGCGTGGCGTGACGGTGGGCACCATGCTGATGGACGAGGCATTGCACTTCATGCGCCTCGGAACATTTCTGGAACGCGCCGACAACACGGCGCGGTTGGTGGACGTCAAATTCCACGCAGTGGAGAGCGATTTTTTTGGTGCTGCCAATGAAAAAGACCAAGAGTACGACTTTTACCACTGGAGTGCGATATTGCGCAGCGTTTCGGGCTTTGAGGTGTACCGCAAGGTCTACCGCGACGTCATCAAGCCCGAACTTGTGGCTGAACTGCTGATACTCAAAGCCGATATGCCGCGCTCACTGCACGCGAGTTTGAACGAAGTGGTCAGCAACCTGAGCCTGGTGACCAGCGATCCGGCCGCCGAGACCCAGCGTCGGGCCGGAAAATTGCGGGCCGATCTGCAGTTTGGGCGTATCGATGAAATTCTTGCGACCGGTTTGCATGCGTATCTGACGCAGTTTCTTGACCGCGTGAACGATCTGGGTGCGCACATCAGCCGTGAATTCCTGGTGCCAACGGCTGGCTGACCCGACCCGCTGCGTGCCTGGCGGCCATGATGCCAGGGCAGCAGATGCGCAGAACCGCCGATCACAACGGCTGACGTTGCGGTAATAATGCCGGCAGGCACGCAACGCGACAAGGATTGGCATGCACCCCAAGGCGCCGCTGAAGGCACCCCCAACCGCACCGGTGAACGATACCGATCGTGAACTCGACCAGGCACTGGCGTCCGGTCCGTTGCGCGACATTGTGATACCGCCTTGCCCGGATCTGCTGGTTGCTCTGCGCCGTGAGATGGACCAGTCGGACCCGGACCCGGCCGTCATTGCCGACATTGCAGGGCGCGACGTCGCCATGGCTGCTTCGCTGATACGCACCGCCAACAGCCCATACTACGCGCGCTCGCGTGCAGTAACTTCGGTTAACGAAGCACTCGGGTTGCTCGGCATCAAAATGACCGAGAAGCTGCTGTCAGCTTTTCTGCTGCGCAACTCCATCCGTATCAATTCACCGCTGCTCGAGCACTTTTGGGAAACTTCGAGCCGTCGTGCGCTGGCGATGCAGTACATTGCGCGCCAGTTATATGGCGTGGACCCGGATGTAGCCTACACCTGCGGTCTTTTTTACCATGTGGGGATTCCCATCCTCATGCAAGGGGTGCGGGGTTACTCAGGCACCCTGACCGAGGCGCTGGCCCGTCAGGATCGCAGCTTCACCGCCACCGAGAACGCGGCCCACAAGACCGACCATGCCGTGGTGGGCGCCTTGGTGGCGCGTACCTGGCGGCTCCCCAAGACGATTTACCAGGCGGTGCGATTGCACCATGACTTCACGATTTTCCGAACCGAGAGCATCCCGGTGGAGGCACGAACGCTGGTGGCGATGGCACTGGTCGCGGAAAAACTGGTGGCAAGCCATGAAGGGGTTCGCGAACAAAAGGAATGGGTGGCGTTCGGTGCCAGTTGTCTGGCCTACCTCAACGTCAGCGAGATTGAGGTCGACGCCTGGAGTGATGCGCTGCACCCATTGTTTGAAAGCGTAAACCTCGGTTCCTGACCGGGCTGAATTCGGCCACCGCCTGCACGGTCACGGGCTTTCGATCACAACCGCCTCTAAAGCGAGCGCTCGGATTTTTCCTGCCGCCGCGTCGGCTTCGGCACGACTCGCGTAAGGTCCCACGCGTACACGAAACCGCTGTCCCTTGGCCGTGGTAAAGGGTTGCAGCGTCGCGGGGAGCCCGGCAGCGTCGAGCTTGTTATAGACATTGCGGGCGTTATCTTCTACCGCAAAGAGCCCCACGTTGATCAGCATCTGCCGCTCGGTGGTTGCGGCTTTGACGGGTTTTGAGGGCAGGTTTGGCTTGGCTGTGGTGGACGCGGCAGACATTGGGCCGGTCCACGGCGAGTCAACGACAAGTTTCTTGGGTCCGATCGCCGGCAGTGGCGCGACATCGGGACGAGGTGGGGCAATCTTCATGGCTTCCCACGGCACCGGCCCTTCGGCTGAGCGGCCGGCGGTACCGGTCACCGGCCGCGGTGCCGGGGATGCAGTCGGCGAGCCAGCCGCCGGTGCCGACGCAGGCGCTGAAGCGATTGCGGCAAGGGGCGCTGATGACGCTGCGGTCTGTGGCACTGGTGCAGGCGCGGAGGCGCTGACCGCAATGGTGGGCGACGTGACCTCGGCACCCGATGGCGTGGTGGGAACTGGTGTGGCGGGTGCCGGAGTGGCCGCTGCGGGTGTGGCCGCTGCTGGGGTCAGATCGGTGGTTGCGGGCCGCGCCAGACTGCCGGCGCTTTCAGCAAACTCCAGCCATTGCGAAGCTGCCAGGCCCATCAGTGCCACGCAAATGGTATTGATGGCCACCAGCACGCCCATGCGGCGGCGCGTACTTGCCTGCCCAACGAGCGTCAGGCGCGCTTCCTCGTCCGTGTTGCTGGCGCGCAGGGCTAGTGTCATGCGTCTGCGGCAATCAGCATGCAACAGCGTCGTTCCCAGCAAGCCAGGCACGGCAAAGAGCGCTCCCGCAAATGCGCCTGCTAGCACCAGCTCTGTGACGGATGAAAACTGGAGTACAAGCCCTCCGATGCCAAAGATCAAAAGAAATCCGGCAACGACGCACCCCGCGTAGTACAGGGCGGCACTCCACAGTTGGCGAAACACCAGCCAGCTCAGGGTGCATAGACTGGCTGCCCAGTTCCATTGCGGCTGCCACCGCTCGGCAGCATCGATGCGGTTGAACGCCGCGAGGTAGTACTCGGTGTGAACCTCGCCCAGAATCGCCCGGTACAAAGTTGTGGTGGTATCCGGGGTGTCAGCGGGACCTTCCGCCGGCGCAGTCAATAGCGGAGGCGCTGTGGAGGAATTCGCGGATGCGTCGGCCATAGCCTATTTTGGCATGGCGTCGGCGACTGCCTGCCCGAGTTCAATCACCGCCAGCGCGTAATAGCTGCTCCAGTTGTAGCGGGTAATGGCGTAAAAATTCTCGGTGCCTGCCAGGTAGATGGGTGGGGCGTTGCCATTTTGCAGTTCTACCAGTGCCAGCGGCCCGGGGTGTCGCTGTGCGTCCGGCTCCAGCTCCACGCCCAGGGCTGCGAATGTCGCAGGCGAGAAGCTTGGAAGGATGTCTGGCGCAAGCAGTCGGGCTTTGTCCAGCGTGTCCATGTTGAATCGCACGGGGTAATGGGTGGCCATGCCGCGCTGCCACTGGAACGCTTTGAAGTAGTTGGCAATCGAACCGATGACATCGGCTGCACTGAGGAACAGATCCACCCGGGCGTCCCCATCAAAGTCGATCGCATATTTGTCCCAACTCGAGGGCATGAATTGCGGCAACCCCATGGCGCCGGCATAACTGCCGCGCAGGGCCAGCGGTTCGGTGCCGGTGCGATGGGTGAGTTTCAAAAATGCTTCGAGTTCAGAGCGGAAGAACGCGGCGCGTTCAGCAGCACGCGGGTGCTCCTGTGGAAAGTCAAAAGCCAACGTGCAAAGGGCATCCATGACTCGGTAGGTGCCCGTTTGTTGCCCGTAGATGGTCTCCACGCCGATGACCCCCACGACAATGTTGGCTGGTACACCAAACTCCTGCTCGGCACGCTCCAGGGTTGTGCGGTGCGCCTGCCAGAATTGGACCCCGGCGCGGATGCGGAC
>CAJBVC010000427.1 GCA_903958915.1 uncultured beta proteobacterium | reverse complement strand
TCAAGGCAATGGCAAGACCGTAAAACGCAGCCAGTGCATCGGATCGATCGCGGTGTTCGACATAGCGCAATGTTGACAACAACACGAGTGTCAGCAGCGCGCCCAACATGAGTCCCAGGTTGGTCGTTTCCAGCTGTCTTTGCGACTCCCGGGCGTGGCTGGGGGCGAGCCGGATCGGCACGCTCGTGTGCTTGAAGTTCTGTACTTCCAGATAAATTTCCTTGGTCACGCCTGCGGGAAGATCCAGAGAAAACTCGGGATACAAGCCATGGCGACTCCAGTCCACCTGAGCTAGAACGTCGCCATTGGATTGACGGGACCAATGTCCGCGGCTATCGCGCTGGTACAGGTTGACCAGGTCCAGTGTCGGCAGCGGCACGTTGAGGGTCCAGCTGTCTTCGCTGTGCGGCGCGCGCTGCAGGCGCAGCCTGATCCAAAGACGTTTCCCGTCTTTCAACTGGTGGCGTTCCAACGCGTCGGACATTGAGAATAATTCCGGTGCCGCCGCTACTCTGGTGATGTCGGCTGTACCCGCCACGGCCATCCAGGTCTGGACTCTACTGTCGAGCTGGAAGCCAGGGTCTGCGTCGCGCAACAATACCGCTCCGTCGTGCGCGAGCGGCGCTTGCCCCCAGACCGTGTTGCTGCAGAGCAGCAGAAGCAGCATGCAGAATCGCAAACAAAAGCGGTGCATATCGGGTGGGTGGTCTTGCCGGAGTCCGCATTGTAGATGCACCGCTTTGGGGCAGGCTCGGGCGTCTTGGAATAGCCTGTTGGGCACTGCAGTACGGGAGCGCGATGCATCCTTATACTGTCAGTGTCCAGAATAGGGGGGCTGCCTTTGAAGCATGTGCGCCCCGGCCCTATTTCTGGTTTGCAAAACAGCGTCGCAGAATTGGCGATGCACACCACTGCATGATGGAAGCGTAGCCGATATGCCCAATCGGATTCTGGTAGTCGACGACTCGCCACTGAACGTGAAGCTACTGCACGACATTCTTGCCACCCGAGGTTACGTGGTGACGAGCGCAGCCTCGGGACACGATGCGCTCGACGCAATAGCGCGAGAACCGCCCGATCTGGTGCTACTCGATGTGTTGATGCCTGGCATGTCCGGTTTTGAGGTGTGCGGCAGAATTCGCGCCAATGCACGGACGGCGTTGCTGCCGGTCGTCATGGTGACCGCTTTGCATGCGGTGGAAGACAGGATCGCCGGGCTTGAGGCAGGGGCAGACGACTTCCTCACCAAGCCATTCAATAAGCTGGAGTTGCTGGCTCGGGTGCGATCGCTGCTGCGGATCAAATCACTCTACGATCAAGTCGACGAGCAGAAGCAACAACTTGCGAAGTTCAATCAAACGCTGGAGCAACGTGTCGCGGATGGTGTGGCACAGCTGGATCGCTTCTCCACCATGAAACGCTTCTTCTCTGCGGAAGTGGCGGCGCTCATTCTTGCGGGCGCGGGTGACCCCATGAAGAGCCACCGCAGCACCATCACGGTGGTGTTTCTGGACTTGCGCGGATTTACGGCATTCACTGAAAATGCCGACCCCGACGCGGTGATGGGGATGCTGCGGGAGTATCACAGCGCAATGGGCCGTCTGATAACCGCTTATAACGGCACCGTAGAGCACTTTGCGGGTGACGGGATCATGATCATTTTCAATGACCCATTGCCGATCGAAAAGCCGGCGCACCACGCGGTCCGGATGGCGCTGGATATGCACCTTGCGTTTGAGCAGAGCGCTTGCCGATGGCGACTGCGTGGATACGACTTAGGTCTGGGAATTGGGATCGCACAAGGCCAGGCCACTATCGGTACGATCGGATACGAGGGGCGATTGGAGTACTGCGCCATCGGCAGCGTTTGCAATCTCTCATCGCGCCTGTGCTCCGAGGCCCGGGGTGGTCAGACTTTGGTTCCTCATGACTTTATTGACCAAGTCGCCGATATTGTGGAGTTCGAGCATGTCGGCAAACTGGCGCTGAAGGGCTACCGAGCCCCCGTCGTCGCATGC
>CAJBVC010000426.1 GCA_903958915.1 uncultured beta proteobacterium | reverse complement strand
GGCGAGTAACTTCCGGCACACGAATGGGCAGCGCCGGTTTGCCAGTAGCGGGTCCACGCTGTGGCGCGGCTTAAAGGTTCAACAGTCATCGGGCTATTGTGCCGCAGGGTCCGGTTTTCGTGCTCCATCTCAAAGTTATGGTGATTCGTCACATCGCTGCAGCACAAGCTGAGCGGCCGCCTTAGAATTCCGCCACACCAACAGCTTTCCCCAAGGGAACTCCACTATGAAACCCTCTGTATTACTAACCCGATGCCTGCTCGTTGTGGCAGCAGCGTTGCAGACACCGCTTGTGATGGCCCAAGCGGCGGCACCGCTCCCGGTCGAGTCGTTTTTCCGCAATCCTTCGCTCGCCTCGCCGGTGCTGTCTCCCAATGGCAAGCAAATCGCCATGGCAGTTCCAACCCAGAGCGGAAGAATGGGCGTGGCGGTGGCCAACGTGGAGACTCCTGACAAGCGCGTCGGGGTCGCGCAGTTTGAAGACGCCGATGTGCGCATGGTGCAGTGGGTGAATGACCAGCGGCTGGTTTTCGATTTGGTGGATCGCAATTCCCCGCTCGAGAAGCAACTGGGCACTGGGCTGTACGCGGTAAACGCCGACGGAACCGAGTACGAATGGCTGATTGAGCGAACTGGGAACTATCGCGTAACTGGGACCCCGGCCAAGCGCCCGTTGGTTTGGAGAAACCAGTTCAATCGTGTTCTGGATGATGGCTCAGACGACGTGTTGATTGTGCGCTGGGTACCCGGAATGAAATACTACACGCCGGTGATGGCTCGGCTCAACACCAAGACCTTGGCCATCAAGAATCTGGACACTGGTGATGCACCTGACCGTGCACAGCGTTGGCTGCTTGACCGCAAACTTCAGGCGCGCGGTGTTACCACTTGGGATGGCGAGCGTACAACGACCTTCTATTGGCGGGACGAAGGATCTTCGGATTGGACAAAGATTGGCTCGCAGGACATGTACAAGCCCGAGCTTGCCGACATTGACCCGGTTGGCATTGACCACGCGGGGCGCCTCTATGTCACCGCGATCAATCCCGAAAGCAAAGATGGTGTGACTGCACTGTACCGTTATGACACCAAGAAGCGGCAGCTGGATGGCCCACCCGTGGTGTCTATCCCAGGCTTTGATTTTGAAGGGCGATTGAGCTATGACGCGACCACGCAGGAATTACTGGGGGTCTACTACACCCAAGACGCCGATGGCGTCGCTTGGTTCAACAAGGCCATGAGTGATTCCCAGGCAGCGATCGACAAATTGCTCCCAAACACCATCAACACCATTTCATGCCGGCGATGTGGGTCGGTCAAGGACTACATTGTCTCGGCCCACTCAGACATTCAGAGCCCGATCTATTTCCTGTTCAACCGAGACACCCAGAAGCTCAAGTTGGTTGGAGCAGCCCGTCCGTGGCTCGACTCTCGCCAAATGGCCGGCACCCAGGATTTTCTGCGCATCAAGGCGCGTGATGGATTGGAGTTACCGACCTACATAACAAAGCCCAAAGGCAAAGGTCCCTGGCCCACGGTGGTGATGGTGCACGGTGGCCCGCAGGTACGTGGGCATCAGTGGGGGTTTAACCGCACCAACCAGTTTCTCGCGTCGCGTGGCTATGCGGTCATCGAAACTGAGTTTCGACTTAGTAAAGGCTACGGCACCAAGCTGTTCAAAGCAGGTTGGAAGCAATGGGGCCTGACGATGCAGGACGATGTAACAGATGTCACTCGCTGGGCTATCGCCAACAACATCGCCGATCCGAAGCGTATCGCGATTGCGGGTGGCAGTTACGGTGGCTATGCCACGATGATGGGCTTGGTGAAAGAACCTGAGTTGTACAAGGCGGGCATCAATATTGTGGGAGTGACCGACATCGCCATGATGTATACCATTGGCTGGAGTGACTTCCTCAGTGCTGACAGTTCGTGGGTGAAATACGGAATGCCCGAATGGATCGGTGACCGTGTTAAGGACGATGATCAGTTCACCCGCACGTCACCACTCAAGCGCGCCAAGGAGATCAAGCAACCGGTGTTGATGGCGTATGGCGGTGATGACTTGCGGGTTCCTTTGCCGCACGGAGAGAAGATGAAGGATGCGCTCCTGGCCAGTGGCAACAAGGACGTGGAGTTTGTCATGTATGAAAATGAAGGGCACGGATTCCAGTTGGAGAAGAACAACTACGACTTCTGGACCCGTGTCGAAAAGTTCCTTGCCCGGACCCTCCAATAAGTAGTTTCCAGCAAGGTGTTTAATTGAGCCTGCGTTTTGCTTGAAACGCAGGCTTTTTCAATGGAGAAAATGTATGAGTAGAGTCTTTCGTAAAGTGGCTGTATGGAGTGCAATCTGTACCTTGTCGGGGATTGCCTGGTCTCAGGCTGCAGCGCCGGTTGCACCGAAAGCGGCGGCGTCCAAGAGCATGATGACCCGGGATGAATTGCGCCG
>CAJBVC010000425.1 GCA_903958915.1 uncultured beta proteobacterium | reverse complement strand
TTGCATGTCGAGGGTGGCCAGATTCTGGTCGACGGCGTGGACATTCAGAGCATCCCGCCATCGCGGTTGCGCCAGGCAATTGCCTATGTGCCGCAGGACCCGGTGCTTTTTCTGGGGCCGCTGCGGGAGTCGATCGATGTCGAAGGCGTGTTCAGCGACGAGGACATTGCCGCGTCGCTGAACCACATCGGTTTGGCCGGTTTTCTCGACAGTCTGCCCCTGGGGCTTGCGACGCCGCTGGAAGAGGGCGGTCGCAATATCAGCGCGGGTCAGCGCCAGCTGATCTGCCTGGCGCGTGCGTTGCTGTCCCAAGCCAAAATCATCCTGATGGATGAAGCCACGGCCAGTGTGGACGTCCAGACCGATGCCCTGATTCGCGCCGCCATCCAGAAGCATTTGCGCAACACCACCATTTTGCTCATTGCCCACCGCCCCAGTTCACTGGCTCTGTGCGATCAGTGGATTCACGTGGAGAATGCTCGCACCCATGCGGTGGACCGCGCGGCAGACGTCAGCCCGGACGTGATTGCTTGATCTGTTGCGCGAACAAATCTTCGCTGAAGCCAACCGTCACGCTGCCATCGGCCCAGACCACCAGCGGGCGCTTGATGACGCTGGAGTTTGCCTGGATGACTGCCGTGGCCGAAGCTGCGTCCACCACGCTGGCCTGCACGGCCGCATCCAGCTTGCGCCAGGTCGGTCCCTTGCGGTTAATGAGTTTGTCCAGACCCACAGTCTTGATCCAGCGCGGCAGCAGGTCGGAGGGCACGCCCTGTTTCTTGAAGTCGTGAAAGACGTAATCCCCGCCATGCTCGCCCAGCCAGCCTCGGGCCTTCTTGACGGAGTCGCAGTTGGGGATGCCGTAGAGCTTAATCATGGTGCATTTTTTGTAATGAAATGAGGCTGTAGCGCTTGTGGACAGTGCGTGATCAGCTATCAAATTCGTAGTATGTAGAATTTTGATTCTAGCGAACCCGCACCACCCACGGGGAAACGGTTTTATTCCTACAATGCGCCTTCCGTACCCTTGGAGACACGCAATGCCCCACCACGGCGCGGTCGCTACGGCGACCACTGACTACCTCGAAACCCGCCGCCATACGCTGCGCAAAATGCGCATGCTGATGGTGGATGGCAACCTCACCACCAACCTGAGAAGCACTGAGGCCGGCGTCAGCGCCCGCATTCACAGCGGCGGCTACTGGGGCTTTGCGGCAATGCCCGGCGCTGGCTCGGCGGAGCAGGTCGCGCAGGTGCAGACACAGGCGCATAGCAATGTGCAGGCCATGGGGCGTTTTGGCGCCAAGTCGGCCCTGGCGTTGCCCGGGGATAGTTATGTGGGTGAGCATGTATACCGAGGCAAGCCCGAACTGACGCCTGCGGAGTGCAACGAGCGTTTACTGGCCCTGCATACGTACTGCAAGCAGCGTTACCCAGGCCTCAAGAGCACACGCTTTCTGCTGGCCGATGAACACCACAGCAAGTGGTTGACGACCAGCCGGGGCGGGGATTCGCTCTCCAGCATCCAGCGGGCACTGTGTTACGTCACTTTTATGGCTGAAGCGGACGACGGCAGCCCGGTGGAACTGAACCAAGCCCTGTCGTGGAAGGGCAGTGCGTCTGACTTTGACTGGTCCCCGCAGGCGCTCGAATCGCAGCTGGATGAACTGCACACCCACATTCAGGCCAAGCGCCATGCGGTGCCCGCGCGAGGTGGCACGCAGACCGTGGTGCTGGCGCC
>CAJBVC010000424.1 GCA_903958915.1 uncultured beta proteobacterium | reverse complement strand
TGGCGCAATTCTTCGGCCATTCGCGACAGTTCGCGCACCTGATTGGCGGTTACCCGTGTACCCTCCCCGGTTTGCTCGGTCACATCGAAGATGTGCTGGATGTTGCCCGCCACTTCATTGGCGAGACCGGCCTCGCGCGACGCGGAAACCGAAATCTGCTCGATCAGTTCTGCCACGCGTCTGGACACGCGATCGATCTCGGTCAGCGCCGTGCCGGCATTGTCTGACAGCTTGGCACCCTCGACCACCCCCTGTGTCGAACGCTCCATGGCGCCGATGGCGTCCTGGGTATCGGTCTGAATCGCCTTCACCAACGCTGAAATCTGGCGGGTGGCATCGCCCGAGCGCTCGGCCAGCCGCTGCACTTCTTCGGCCACCACCGAGAAGCCACGTCCCGCCTCACCTGCGGAGGCAGCCTGAATGGCGGCGTTCAGCGCAAGCACGTTGGTCTGCTCCGTAATGTCGGAAATCAGCTCGGTGATTTCCCCAATCTCCTGTGACGATTCGCCCAAGCGCTTGATGCGTTTGGATGTTTCCTGGATCTGGTCGCGAATCGCATTCATACCGCCGATAGCGTTTTGCACCGCCTGCAACCCCGACTCCGCTGCCTGCAACGACTGACGCGCCACCGTGGCCGACTCCTGCGCCTGGGTCGACACATCGTTGATGCGCCCCGCCATTTCCACCACGGAGTTGCCAGTTTCGCGAATTTCATGCAACTGTTCATTGGAGGCTGCCAGCAGTTCGGTCGAGGTGGCGTCCACATCTGCCGTGGTTTGCGCCACCCGCGTCACGGTGTTTTGAACGCTCGCGACCAATGAGCGCAATTCTTCCACGGTGTAATTGACTGAGTCTGCAATCGCGCCAGTAATGTCCTCCGTCACCGTGGCCTCTTGCGTCAGATCGCCCTCGGCAACTGTTTGCAGCTCATTCATCAAGCGCAGAATAGCGGCCTGGTTGGCGTCGTTGATGCGTTTGGCTTCGTGTTCTTGACGTTCCGCTTCCAGTCGCTGGTTTTCTGCCACGACCTGGCGCTTGCGGCTGTCCTGCAACTGCACATATGAAAGCCCCGCCGCAGCCGCTAGGGACAACGTCGCAGCAATGGCCAAAGCCACCAGCGCCGCACCACTAATGCCAGTCTGACCCGTCAGTTCGGACTGCAGCTCTTCCAGACTGCGCCGCAGCGGTTCGCTGTCCGCAACGATCGCACCTTGTGCTTCACGGGCGGCGACCAAGCCTTGCAGGTTTCCCAGAATAGCGCCTGCCTGCACACGCGTTTGCTCGAACATTTCCAGCAGCGCAACCAACTGCTCCTTGATTGCGGCATCCTTGGCCGCCGACAGCTTCAGCTCACTGCTGCCCTTTTGCAGACCCTCGGCGATTTCCTTGAAGGTATTGAGGTCCTTGCCCAACAGAAAGACAGCTTCGGTGCTGACGCCTTCAGCGGTCAGGAACTCGTTGGAAGACTTACCGATGCGCTGCGTCAGCATGACCAGTTGGCCCACCGCAGCGATCTCGGTTGCGGGTGCATTCTGCTGTACTTTGATAGCCGAAATGGCCTCGGCGATGTCCAGCATGTCGGAAGACTGTCGGTTGATAAGCCGCAGCCCGGCGCCGATTTGCGTCAGCACCTTTTGCTGGCCCATGACGACCTTGGCTTTGGCCTCGGCACGATCGACCAGCGGCATCACTTTTTCCATCTCGTGGGCATAGCGCTCCGCATCGAGCGCGCTCAGACGCAATTCGTCATCGCCGGCTTTCAAACCCCGTGTAGTTCTGGCCAACACCCCGGCACTCTCGGCAACGTCGGCGAACGCCTGGGCACTTCCCACCAGCGCCTGCGATACCGACTTGGCCAAACGTTGTGACTGCATCAGCGCCTGACCGGTAGCCCCGAGTTGCTGGGCCGCCTTATCGGACTGGCTCAATGCCCAGAATGTGACCCCCGCAAGCACCAGCAGCGAGCCAGCCAACACGCCTGATAGCACGCGCTGGTGCTGCTCCACCGTACGCTGGCCCAAAATGGGCATGCTGATGGTTTCCGAAGTGTCCTGTCGTTTGTTCTCGGTCAAGCCGCCCATGGATGTGCGTTGCTCCGCTTTTGGCGAGTGGTCCACCTGCACCGTTTCACTGCCCGCCGCATAGGCACCGCCATCGGGGGTCGCAAGACTCAGACGCGACTCCATCTCCGAGTCAGTCGGTTTCTTTGAAAACAGATTCTTGATTTGATCAACTACGGACATGGTGAAACCTCAAAGATGGACTAAGCACGAATATTCAGGAAGTTGGGATCCTGAGCCAGCGTGCGCAAATTGATTTCCTGCCACCCATCACCGGCGGCATCGACAAAACGGATACCAAAATAGGCGGGGGCTCCAGGTGCGGGTGCAGACGACGAGGCAAAGGCTTCCGCGGCACGCAACCCCAGAAGGCTGTCAACCTGGAGCGCGCAATTCACCTCGAGAGCGGCATTGAGCGTCACGACACTGGCCTCTCCAACGCCCGCTTCGGTAGGCGCCAGTGTTTCCCCTGTTACAAATGCCGCGAGGTCCACGACCCCGTACAGCCCGCCCCGAATATTGAGCACACCACGGAACCAGGGCAGCACGTAAGGAACAGTCTGGAGCTGCGACAAAGCAAAGATCTCGCCTGACTGAACCAGTGGAAAAAGATAGTTCTGACCTCTGGCGCGCACTGCCAGCCAAGCCACCGACACCCCTTCCGTGCGTGCCGCCTGCAGGCGGGTCGCCAGTCGGGTCTGGAGTTCCCTGAGAGCTTCGCGATTGGCCATGGGTCTGCTATATCAGCCCAAAGCCTTGATCTTCGAAAACAGCTCGGCTGCGTCCACGGGCTTGGTGATGTAGTCCTTAGCACCCTGGCGCATACCCCATACCCGATCGGTTTCCAGATTCTTGCTGGTGCAGATGATGATGGGAATGTCCGAGTACTCGGGAGTACGGTTGATGGATCTTGTCAGCTGAAACCCGTTTTGGCCCGGCATCACCACGTCCATCAGAATCAATTCGGGCTTTTCTTCAGTAAGTCGCTTGAATGCCTCGTCTGCATTTTCTGCTGTTCGAACCAGATAGCCATTCTTTTGCAGCAGTTCCGTCAGGAACATGAGCTCGGTCTTGGAATCGTCAACGATCAGAACTTTCTTTATTGCCATCAAATAGCTCCTTGCAAAACGGCTCCGTACTGCTGCACAGCCTGCAGCAGTTGGTCTTTGGTAAATGGTTTGGTCAAATATTCTTCTGCACCGACCATGCGTCCGCGCGCTTTGTCAAAAACGCCATCCTTGGATGACAGCATGACCACTGGCAAACCGGCAAATTTGGGGTTGCGTTTGATGATCGCGCAGGTCTGGTAGCCGTCGAGCCGTGGCATCAGGATGTCGCAAAACACCAGCTGAGGCAGGTAGTCGTTCACTTTGGCCAAGGCGTCGAAGCCATCCTCGGCCAACATCACCTGGTGGCCACCTTGCTTGAGAAAAATCTCGGCACTGCGCCGAATGGTGTTGCTGTCGTCAATGACAAGCACTTTGAAAGTGGGTGTTTCGTTACTCACAAGACCATGCTCCTGAACAGGGGGCCCCTATGGATGCGACTCACACCGCCGAATCCCGGGACCTTCAAATTTGAACCATCTCAAAGTCGTCTTTGCGGGCACCACACTCCGGACAGGTCCAGTTCATAGGCACATCCCCCCAACGGGTGCCAGGCGCAATGCCGTGCTCTGGTGCCCCCGATGCCTCGTCATAGATCCACCCGCAAATCAGACACATCCACGTATTAGTATCACTCACAGCTTAAAGGGCCTTCGAATAGAATGCAACGATTGTATAGAGGCCAATGAGGCAAAAAGCCCCCTGAAGGCCCAAAGTTCGGCATTGTGCCTGATGACAAACCCTTAGACAGACGCACCCATGTCGGCATCGCCCCTCCCTGTTTCCGATAACGACACCGAAGACGAAGGCCCGGCGGCCTGTGTCATGGTGTTCAATGCCAACGACCCCAGCGGCGCGGGTGGCATCACCGCGGACATCACAGCTTTGGCATCGGTGGGCACGCATGCGCTTCCGGTTGTCACCGGCGCCTATGCCCGCGATACAGCCGAGGTAATTGACCACTTTTGCATGGACGATGAGGCGGTTACCGAGCAGGCCCGCGCCATACTGGAAGACGTGCCGGTCCAGGTGTTCAAGGTGGGCTTTGTCGGGTCGCCCGAGAACCTGAGCGCCATTGCCGCGCTGACTTCGGACTATGCCGATGTGCCGGTAGTGAGTTATATGCCCAACCTTTCGTGGTGGAGCGAGGACCAGATTGACCTGTACCAGGAGGCGTGCACCGAACTGCTGCTGCCGCAAACCACGGTGTTGGTTGGGAACCACAGCACCTTGGTGCGCTGGCTGCTGCCGGACTGGAGTTCAGATCGCAATCCATCGGCTCGCGACATTGCCCGTGCTGCCAGCGAGTTCGGTGTTCCGTACACCCTGGTCACCGGAATTCCCTTGCCCGACCAGTACATCGAAAACGTACTGTGCTCTCCTGCCTCTGTGCTGTGCAGCAACAAGTTCGAGCGCTTTGAAGCCGTGTTCACCGGCGCGGGTGACACCCTGTCTGCGGCGCTGGCCGCGCTGATTGCCAGTGGCGTGGAGTTGGCTGAGGCCGCCACCGAAGCACTGGCTTACCTCGACCGCTGTCTGCACAATGGTTTTCGCCCCGGCATGGGCAACGTCATTCCCGACCGGCTGTTCTGGGCCCAACCCGATGGCGATGACGAAGCCCCTGAATCCAACTTTGAAATCTCTCCCAATGACACTCGACACTGACCGCAACCTGCAATTGTTCCAACGCGCCCAAAAGGTCATTCCTGGCGGCGTCAATTCGCCGGTACGCGCCTTCAAGGCCGTGGGTGGAACACCCCGTTTTGTGCAACGCGCGCAGGGAGCCCATTTTTGGGACGCCAATGGCCAGCGCTATATCGATTACATCGGCTCCTGGGGTCCTATGATTTTGGGCCACGGCCACCCAGCGGTGCTGGAGGCCGTTCAAAAAGCAGCCACGGAAGGGTTTTCTTTTGGCGCGCCCACCGAACGCGAAGTGGAACTGGCCGAAGAGATTTTGAAACTGGTGCCCAGCATGGACATGGTGCGCCTGGTCAGTAGCGGTACCGAAGCCGGGATGAGTGCCATCCGCCTGGCCCGTGGCGCTACCGGTCGCAGCAAGATCATCAAGTTCGAAGGCTGCTACCACGGCCATGCCGATGCCCTGCTGGTGAAAGCGGGCTCCGGGCTGGCCACCTTTGGCCACGCCACCAGTGCCGGCGTTCCTCCCGAAGTGGTGCAGCACACGCTGGTGCTGGAGTACAACAACATAAGCCAGATCGAAGAGGCCTTTGCGCTGCATGGCAAGGACGTTGCATGCCTGATCATTGAGCCGATCGCCGGCAACATGAACTTTGTACGCGCTTCGGTTCCCTTCATGAAGCGTTGCCGTGAGCTGTGCACCGAGCACGGCGCCCTCTTCCTTTTCGATGAAGTCATGACCGGCTTTCGGGTGGCACTTGGCAGCGCCCAAAGTGTGTATGCCAAACTGATTCCCGGGTTTGAACCTGACATGACGGTGATGGGCAAGGTCATTGGCGGCGGCATGCCGTTGGCGGCCTTCGGCGCCAAGCGCTCCGTGATGGAATTGATGGCACCGCTAGGCCCGGTGTACCAGGCCGGCACACTCTCTGGCAACCCGATCGCAACCGCCTGCGGGCTTGCCACATTGCGGGAAATAGGTAAACCCGGTTTCTACGAAGCACTCGGCGCTAAAACGCAAAAGTTAATGGCCGGCATGCAAGCCGCTGCCGATCAGGCCGGTGTGCCCTTCAGTGTGGACAGCGAAGGCGGCATGTTCGGCTTC
>CAJBVC010000423.1 GCA_903958915.1 uncultured beta proteobacterium | reverse complement strand
ACGATCGCCCGTCCGCCGGGCCGCCCCAAGGACGGGTGCACCCCCTCGGGGGGCCTGGCACCGCCAGGGCTGGGGGCCATGTTTGGCTCGCCAAAGTGTTTGGAGACATGCGTCATTTCCGACACCAGCTTGCCGCTGGCCGCACCGCTGGCGATGTCCATGTTGACGCTTCCGACAGCCTCACGTCGCGCTTCGCGTTTGGCGCGCAACTCATCGAGCCGCACGATGCGTGCCGTGGCGCGGGTGCGACGGGCTTCCACGCCCTTGCGAATCCAGATTTCTTCCTGTGCTAGCAGCTTGTCGGCCTTGGCGTTGATGACCGCCTCTTGCGCCAATTGCTCTTCCTTTTGCACCAGGTAGGCACCAAAGTTGCCGGGGTACGACATCAACTGGCCGCGGTCGAGCTCAACGATGCGGGTCGCCACCTTGTCCAGAAACGTGCGGTCGTGGGTGATGGTAATGATGGAACCCTTGAACTCCACCAGCAGGCCTTCGAGCCATTCGATGGAGTCCAGGTCCAGGTGGTTGGTCGGCTCATCGAGCAGCAGCACGTCGGGTTGGGATACCAGTGCCTGCGCCAACGCCACCCGCTTCTTGGTGCCGCCCGAGAGGGTGTTGACAATTGCTTCAGGGTCCAGGTGCAGACGGTGCAGGGTCTCGCTGATACGCTGCTCCCAGTTCCAGCCGTCCAGTGCCTCAATCTCGCTTTGCATCGCGTCGAGGTCCCCGTGGCCTTGGGAATATTCATCAATCAGGCCGATGACGCGCGCCAGACCTGCGCGGACCGCTTCGAAAATCGTAGCATCGGCGTCCAGCTGCGGCTCCTGAGCGACAAACGCGATACGGGTATGGTTTTGTACTTGCAGCGTGCCATCGTCGGGCTTTTCCATGCCCGCCAGAATCTTGAGCAGCGAGGATTTGCCGGCGCCATTGCGCCCGATCAGCCCCACGCGTTCCGTGGTCTCAAGTGAAAAGGCCGCGTGGTCGAGCAGCGCAACGTGCCCAAATGCGAGCTGGGCGTCAAGTAAGGTGATAAGTGCCATGTGGCGGGGATTATCCCCTCACCAGATGGTTGAACGGTATTGGGCTATTGGGCTATTGCCTTAGCTGCCCACGGTTGTCTCCAGTTCAGTAACATCACTCCATCGTGCCTCAATCGTGTCTGCGGACAAGTCCGCTCCGCATTCCCATTCGACAAAGTAGCCACCGTTGCTGACTTTGGCAAACTCGTTGGGGTCCTTCAGCGGAGCAAAGGCTTCATCTTCCAAATAGGGGCTAACATCAAATCTTCCCTTGCGGCCATCCTGATCAACGACAGACAAGATCCAGTTGGTTTCGATGTAAAGCTGTGCAATTTTCATTGGTCCAGTCCTTTGATCCGAAAAGGCGTCTTGCCGTTGACCGCCAAACTCCAGTCGGCAACCAAGTCATCTTGACGCACCTCAAGCCACGCCACTACAAGTTTGTGCTTGTTGGGTGGAAGGTTACCAGCCAACACACTACCGTCAAGAATGGAGTACACCGCCACTGCACCCTGGTACTCAGCATGGATGTGCGGTACATGGTGCTTCTCCGTATCACGGAAAAACATCCGGATAAGAATTCCATAAAACATGGAGATGGTTGGCATTGCGATTTGCTCCATTCATCTGTGGCAACGTAAGCATGCACCGGGCCCGGAACGCTTGGCTGCGCCATGCTCCTGATAATATGGTGCGATTATCCCTTGTGGCCTCGCAGTGGTTCTTCGCCAAGACCAAGCCTTGTGAGCAGGGTGGCCAATTCGGCGGAGGAGCGCACCCCGAGCTTGGCGAAAACGCGGGCACGGTGGACTTCGACGGTGCGCACCGAAACGCACAATTCGTCGGCAATCACCTTGTTCAACTTGCCGGCAGCCACCAGATGCATCACAGCGCGTTCACGTTCGGACAGGCTGGCCAGGCGGTCAGCCTCTTGCAGGTGCTCGGTATGCTGCGAATGGTGCGCCGCTTCCTGGGCCAGCGCTCGTACTACGCGCGACACCAGTGCGTCGCCGTTGAAAGGCTTTTCCAGAAAGTCGAAGGCGCCTTTCTGCAATGCATCCACCGCCATGGGAATATCGCCATGGCCGGACAGGAACAGTACCGGAAGGATCGTGTGTCGTTCCAGTAACTCGTCGAATACCTGTAAGCCCGACATCGGCTCCATGCGCACGTCCAGCACGATGCAGCCACGCAAGTCGTTGGCATCCAGCGCCGCCAGAAATTCAGGGCCACCGGTGTATGCGCGGACGAGGAGGCCGTGCGATTGCAGCAGAAAAGTGAGCGCGTCACGGACGGATGATTCGTCGTCCACCAGGTGAACGGCGGGT
>CAJBVC010000422.1 GCA_903958915.1 uncultured beta proteobacterium | reverse complement strand
TTTTGAGGCTTTTGTGTCTGATCTGGTAGCAAGCTATCCTGATGTAGAGGGACTAGCGCGCAGGTTTTCAGGGTTGGATCGGCTTTACGGACCCATCGGCGCCAAGGCTACGCGTGCGGCGCACGTCGCAGTTGTTGGCATCGGCGGTGTAGGTTCCTGGGCCGCTGAAGCTTTGGCTCGCAGTGGCGTTGGGCGAATCACACTCATCGATATGGACCATGTCGCCGAGTCCAATATCAATCGACAAGTACATGCCAATGGAGAGACTGTTGGCATGGCCAAAGTTTTGGCTATGAAAGACCGTATCGCATCAATCAATCCCGCTTGCGAAGTACTTTGCGTGGATGATTTTGTCGACCCTGATAACTGGCCGCAAATCCTGCCTTCCGGGGTTGATGCGGTCATTGATGCCTGCGACAAGGTGAAATCAAAAACGGCCATGGCACAGTGGTCGCGTGGCACTGATGCCTGGTTTATATCTGCTGGGGCGGCAGGCGGCAAACGCCATGCTCATTTGGCGGATATTGCGGACTTGGCTGAAGTCACGCATGATCCGTTGTTGTCACAAGTTCGGTACAACCTGCGTAAGTTCCATGGTGCGCCCAAGGGTGGAAAAAAAATGGGTGTTGCATGTGTGTTCAGCATGGAAACTGTTCGTTTGCCAGACCAGGCGTGTGGAGTTCTTCAGTCCGACAGCACGCTCAATTGCCATGGATATGGATCATTGGTAACGGTGACGGCGAGTTTCGGTTTATGCGCTGCGGGTTGGGTGATGGATAAAATTTCTAGCGTTGGTTTAGAGGGCAAAAAAACGATATAATTTGAGGCTTCACAGATCGCAGCAAATTCTTTTCCTGCGATTTGTCGGGACCTTAGCTCAGTTGGTAGAGCAGCGGACTTTTAATCCGTTTGTCGTGGGTTCGACCCCCGCAGGTCCCACCAGTGTTTATAAGGGTTTGCCGCTATGAAAGTAGCAGCAAACCCTTTTTGCATTGTGAGCGTGTAGCCACGGTGTAGCCAACGGTGCACGGTTTTGTGCCAACCCTACCATCCGGCACAAACGAAAAACCCATCGGGTCAGTCCCTGAGTGCAGGGCACTCTTTCATTGCGCGGGGCAGTCGACCAATTAAAGAATAGTTCGCATTTTGAGGAACATAGCCATGACTGTTCCTCACTGGCCTGTGTCTGGAGCCAATGAAATAGTGGTCCACGACAGATCGCTGGCTGTAGCGCTTGCGGCAAAGACCCGAACGGAGCCCTGTGGGGGTGAGGTAAGGGTGGTTCACACACCGACTGGCGAGGTGATCTTCAGAAAGCAGAATGATTGAGGATGTGATTCGCAGATCACGCGATTGGCCAGTTAATCGCCGGGTTAATGTCCGATCAAAACCAACACATGGAATTGTTGCTCTAACCAGGGTCTCCCGAACATAAGCGATAAACTTGAGCGAGAAATACAATTTGCTCTTGCATAAAGAACGGAAACCTCCCTCCCAATGCATTCAGCACCTTTTTCGGGAATTCCAATGAAGTTGACAGAAACAAACGTCAGGACCAGCACACATCGCTCCACTGGTGAGAGATTAAATTTGCCTCTTAACAGAATGCGCCGGAATGCGATTACTGCTGCCGCTTTGCTCATTCCTTATGTGCATTCACTTGCAGCAGATCTTGTTTTCGATGCGACTGCGCCAAGCATTACTACTTCGGTTACTGCAGACAACAGTTTGTGGGTAGGGGTTAACAATCCCAATGTCAATCTGACCATTGAATCAGCTGGCTCGGTCACGGTTCCATCCGGAAGCCACTCGGCAACCGTGGGCTTAAATCCTCCGTCTGACGGAAATACTTTGACGGTTCGAGGATTGCTGACTGTTGGGGGAAACAACGTAAATGTCGGCTATTCAGGTTCCAACAATACGCTGCTTGTTGAAAGTGGCGGAGACATTACCGCCAGCAACTTGAATGTTGGAGGTGTCGCCGGTTCGACGGGAAACGCCCTTACGGTTAATGGTTCTGGCAGTACGGTTATTTTGTCAAACAATTTGAACCTCGGCTATGCCACTGGCAACAACACTTTCCGAGTCGAAGCTGGAGGGCAAGTTAGTAACCTGGCCGCTGAAATTGGAGTGGCTTCTGGTGGTGACGGCAACACTGCTACCGTGACCGGTTCTGGCTCTTCCTGGACTAGCACTGATCTGTTTTATTTGGGCTCTGCCAGTAGTGCAAACAGCTTGACTATTTCCAGTGGCGGATTAGTCCAAGCAAATACTAAAGATTTGGTAATCGGATTGGTTCCTGGTGCCAACAGCAACTCACTACTGGTAACCGGCTCGGGGTCACAACTTACCAACACAGGGCAGACTTTGTATGTCGGCCGAAGTGGTAACACCAATACTTTGGAAATACGCAGCGGGGGACTTGTCTCTGGTAACAATGTCCGCATAGGCGGCGGATCTGGAGCAACTGGCAATCCAACGGGCAATAGCGCAACGGTCGATGGTACTGGCTCCACTTGGAACATATCTGGAACTTTACGCGTGGGCTCAGGAACCGCTACGTCTGACACAAGCAGTAGCCTCACGGTTACAAATGGCGGAGCTGTGAGCGTGACAGGAAACGGATTCCTTGGGTATTCCGCTACATCCACTAGCAATAGTATTTTGGTAAGTGGATTGAACTCAGCGCTGAGTGTCGCAGGGGCTGGTGGGCTTACCATCGGAAATGCGGCAGGCTCAACAAATAACGTTGTCATATTGGATAGCAACGGGACGCTGACTGCCACCAACGGCATAACCCTTGGTCAGTCAAGCGGCTTACAAATTGGCTCCGGTGGGGCAGCAGGAAGTATTGCATCTCCAATTTCCATTAGCGGAGCAAGGACTGGTTCCTTTGTAAAGTTCAACCACTCAGCGACAAGTTACACATTCGCATCCTCTCTGGCTGGCACCTTAGAGGTGAGTCATATCGGTTCAGGTTCCACCAAGTTAACTGGTACGAACAGCTATACAGGACCCACGTCAGTCACCGGTGGTACGCTCACTTTGAATGGCGTAAGTGCGACAAGTGCAATTTCTGTCGGTACTGGTGCCGTTCTTGCCATTGAGTCTGGTCAAACAGCGACTACTAGTGGCATCTACACCCAAAACGCTGGGGGTACGTTTCAGACCAATGCAACCAACAGCTCAACGTTCGGAAAACTATCGGTTGCTGGCACAGCAATACTGCCTTCAACCACGAATATACGAGTAGTAAGTGGGAACAATTGTTCAGGCATATCAGAGGGGCAAGTACTTGCGAGTGTGATCTCTGCCACCACACTGGATACGACAACAAACTCATCGACCTACAACGTTACAGATGACTGTACCGATGTGAGTTTCGTGGCTACCAAAGTTGGCCAATCGATCAATTTGACAAGCACCATTGTTCCATCTTGCGGCAGTGCCAATACACAGTCTTTCAGCATCCCTCCAAGTGCGAACCTTTGCAGTCCCGGCTCCGCGTCTTCGGTGACATCATCAGCGGGCCAATATAGTTGGACTTGCTCAGGCTCATTAAGCACGACGCCTGCGAGTTGTACTGCAAACTGGGTCAGCACAGGGGGGACGGGAACTGGCACAGTAACTGCACCCTTACCTGCTGCCAACAATAACTGGGTTCTCACCAATGCTACTGTTAGTAGTTCTCTGCCCGCTACTGCGCCTTCAGGATATGTTTTCCCCAATGGCTCCGTGAGCCTGCAACTGACGACGGGGGATTTAGGATCTGAAGCAAGGGTCACCATCAACTATTCTGAAGCCGTGCCAGCCGGTGCTGTATACATGAAGTACGGTAGAAGCCCGGAGGGGTTTAATTGCTCTGGTGCTGCTTGCCTACAGGATCACTGGTATCAGATGCCCGTTAACAAGGCCGTGTTTGCACCAGACCGTAAAAGTGTGACATTGACGATTCAAGATGGTGGTGTGGGAGACAACGACCTCACTGCAGACAGATCCATCACTGATCCAGGCGGTCCGGCCGTTCTTAATGCCAATGCTGCAAGCATTCCTACGCTCTCGGAATGGGGCATGATCACTTTGTCTGCTCTGCTGGCACTTGGGGCATTCGGAGTCATGCGGCGCAGAAAGATCTGATTACTGCCAGGTGGACACAGTTCGAGTTCCCTACCTGTCTCCGAACTTCCGCCACATCCGCAAAGCCGCAACTGCCAGTGCGGAAGCTCTGGAAGTGGTGGATGTTGTGGCAAGACGGGGGCTGGTACTGTCGTCTTCTACAAAAACCTTCCACAAGTACTGGGTGGGTTACCATCCCCAATATCACATTCTTGAAGGATTGATAAATGCGATTCATCTCATCAATATTGGTAGCAGTGAGCCTGTTTGCGTCTTCAGCCTGGGGCCAAGTGAACCCATGTGCTGCGGGCCAAAACAATATATGCGTGTCCTTTGCAAACTCGCAAAGTGTGCCACTGACCTTCGAAGCCGTCGTGCTGATGTCACTTATGTTGGCTACTTTGGCACTGTTTAAATTGCGCAAGAAATCATCTGGGCTGTTCGGCCTATTTCTGTCGGTAGCTCTCGGGGGCTTGATGGTGTACCAAACGACCAGTGACAGCTATGCCAATGGTTTTGTGCGGGTGTATTTCAGCAGCGGAACTCCAGCAGTGTATCGAGATGATGTTGGTTCGGTAGTCTTTGTGAATGACACGGCAAGCAGCACGACCATCACCGCCATCACCATAAATGGCGTGTCCTATAACCCTTCCAACCCTACAACTTACTCAGGATATGAGGAATGTTTTCTTGGGAAAGTATTGGTCCCGACGACTGGTGGAGTC
>CAJBVC010000421.1 GCA_903958915.1 uncultured beta proteobacterium | reverse complement strand
GGTCAGCGCGTAGTCGGCCCGGCGCCCCACCGTTTCCGCATGCAGCCATTCTTCCTTGACCAGACGAAATACCGAGGTGCGAATCAATCGCTCGTTGAGTTCCAGGGGCTCCAGCAATTGCACCAGGCTGCCCAGCCAGACCCGCCCGCCACGCAGCAAAATGGCATCACCAAACACCGAGATGATGAGCGAGCGCGCCTGCACGCGGCGTTGTTGCCGGAAGTCGTCCAGACGTTGGTGGATGGAGGCAATCACAAATGCGGATAGCGCCGAGCTTCGAGCGCGGCGCTGCGTGGCATGTCAGGCTGGCAGAAGGTGAGCTGCATCGGCCACCACGGGCTGCTGCTGTGCAAAGAATCCTTCGGTGTGAATCATGTCCTTGTGCGCACCAAGTTGCAAAACGGTGGCCATGCAGGTGTCCACAAACTCGGGGCTTCCCGCAGCAAAGATGGTGTGCTTTGACAGGTCTGTGAACATGGTTGGCAAGGTGGCATCGACGCGGCCTGACAGATGCGCCTCGTTCACTTCCCGCGTGAGGGTGATCTTGTAGTCAAAGTTGCGGTGCTTGGTACGCCACCAGGCCATCAGCCCCTGGCAGTACACATCGTCGAGCGTGCGCGCCGAGAAAAGCATAGTGACTTTCTTCTTGAAGCCGCGGCGCAGTGCCGCTTCGGCCAGTGCCAGGATCGGCGCCAGCCCAGTGCCTGCGGCCAGGCACAGTACTGGTGTGTCCACCGATGGGTCGCCGATGAAGGTGCCATAGGCACCGGAAATCTTGATGTTTTCGCCGATTTGCAGGGTCTCGTGCACCCATTGGCTGGTGATGCCGCCGTCAGCGCGCGCGACCTGCAACACGAGTTCACCGTCAGGGCGTGGTGCATTGGAAATGGAATAGGCGCGTGCCGGGATGTTGGCGCGCGGGTCGCCCAGTGTCACGTACTGGCCTGGCCAGTAGCGAATGGGTTGACCCACCGGGCGCAGACGCAACTCGACCACGCGGGCGGCAATCGGGCGCTTGTCCACCACGACGAACAGTGCGTTCTCGCGCGGAGGGAACAGCTTGGGCCGTGCATCTTCCGTACCCCATTCAATCACCAACTCTTCCGAAATGGGTTTGGCCATGCACATCAACCCAAAGCCCTGCTTGCGCTCTTCCTGCGACAAGGCCATGTCCAACACCATGCCCTGGTCAAACTGACCGGAGGTCACCTTGACCTTGCATTCGCCACAGGCGCCGGCACGGCAATTGTTGGGGAGCGCGTATCCCGCCTTCTCCAGGCCCATCAGGACGGTGTCCCCCGACAGGCAGTCGACCGACCGTCCGGAGGGTTGCATCACGATACGCGCCATGGTGTTTCCTCTTGAAAATGAACCGTTGCTTAGAACACCGGAATGATGTCTTCCATTTCAACGTCCGAGATTTCCTGGCCGCTGATGCCAACTTCCGGAATCGCTGGGAATGGAATGTTATAGCGATCGAGCACACCCTTGAGGTTGATCATGGCGTTTCTCCAGTTTTGCAGCTTCATTTCGTAGGTCGGAATGCCGAAGCCGGCCATGCGCGCCACTTCTTCGGCCTCACGCTGGTTGCCGATGAAATCGCTAGGCAGATCCCAGAATTCCATGGGTGGCTCAAACAGGACCGCTGACAAGAACAGGTAGCCGGCGCGAATCTGCTTGGTGACGATGGCCTTGGTTTCGTCCTTCAGGCCTGGGTAGTCACGCTCCATCACAGCCATGCAGATGGCCATGTGGCGGCC
>CAJBVC010000420.1 GCA_903958915.1 uncultured beta proteobacterium | reverse complement strand
TCCAGCGACACGCCATCGTGCGGGAAACCGGGCGGAATGTACAGGATGTCGCCGGGAAGCAGTTCTGTGTCGATGATGGCCTGGAATGGATCGACATGCAGCAATGCCGCGTGCGCCGCGAACTGCCGGTGCTCGCCTTTGTCTCCCACACGCCACTGGCGACGCCCGGAGCCCTGGCAGATGAACACATCGTACAAATCAATGTGGGGGCCGACACCGCCTCCGGGCGTGGAGTAGCTCACCATCACATCATCCAGTCGCCACTTCGGGATGAAGGCAAACGGCGGCACCAGTGCTGCCACGTCGGGCGACCAGTGATTGACCGCCTGCACAATCAGCGACCAGCCCTTTTTGCCGAGGTGGTCGTAGGACTCGAACGGACCATTCTCCGCCTGCCACTTACCCCGCTTCTTGTAGACCAGGCGGGAATCGACCTCTTCCTCCAGCGCCAGACCGGCCAGGTCTTCGGGGCTGATCAGATCTTTGAAATGGCTGAACCCTTGACGGATGACTACCGGCTTTTGCTGCCAGTAATGCTGCATGAAGTGTTCGAGCGTGAATTCGTTGAGATGAAGTTGCAGCATGGGACAGGAAATGAATGATCAGGATTGCACCGAGTATGCGCCACGGCTACTGATCACCCGTTTGGCAATGCCACTGGGTTACATTTCGGCGTTCGCACTTGCGCACTTGTCCTGCGATGCAGCGCATGGGTCTATGGGCAGTATCTGTGCGTCACCTGGAGGATGCCAATGATTACCTTGTATCAGTTTGAACCAGCGTTCGGGCTCCCCAACGCAAGCCCGTTTTGCATGAAGATTGAGACCTACTTGCGCATGGTGCAACTGCCCTACCAGGCACCCCTCGCGTCGATGGGCGACTTTGGCAAGGCGCCCAAAGGCAAGATGCCCTTCATCGACGACGGTGGAACACTTATTGCTGATTCGAGCTTCATCATTGATTACCTCAAACAGACGTATGGCGATGCGCTCGATGCCTGGCTCAATCCAAAGGAACGTTCCATGGCGCTGGCGTACCAGCGAATGCTCGAAGAAAACCTGTATTGGGCGATGGTCTACGTTCGATGGGTCGAACCGGTGGGCTGGAACCACACGCGCCAGGCATTCTTTGGAAATATGCCTGCGCCACTTCGCTGGATTATTCCGCCAGTTGCACGGCGCGGGATTCTGCGCCAATTGCGTGGTCACGGGCTGGGCAGGCACAGTGCCGCTGAGATTTACACCATTGGAAAGCACGACATCACGGCGTTGGCCGAATTTTTGGACAACAAGCCCTATTTTCTGGGTGACAAGCCGTGTTCTCTGGATGCGGTTGCATATGCTTTTCTTGCCAACCTGCTGTGGGTTCCCGTGGATTCTCCGCTCAAGTTGCATGCGCAGAATTACGTCCAACTGGAGTCCTATTGCCAGCGCATGCGGGGCCAGTACTACCCGAAATAGCGCGACATCTGACGGTGATCCAGCCAGTTTTTGAGTCGCCAGATCCAGTTGCCCTGAGCGCTGTACAGGCCCCATGTGGCCATTGCCGTGGGGCCACCAAGTGATATGAGGCGCACTGGTGTGGTCTGCAGTGGGGCCAATTGCAAGGGCTTGCCAGCCAGTGCAGCTTGCAAATTGCGAACCAGCAAAGTTGCGCTGCGTGTCGATGCGTCACGGGCAGGAACGCCAAATACCTTGCCGTGACTGGTTGAGCGCAGGCTGGCGTCGACCGCCAAGTCCTCGCTCCCATCCAGCGCCAGGCCACTGCTGGTCAGCCATGTTGGTAGTTCGGACCGGTCCGCCAGCAGCACCACGTCGCAAGCCAGACTTGCTCCACAGCCGAGTTCCACAGTATCTGCATGGATTGCCAACGCATGATCCTGCAACACTGTCACGCCCCGATCCTTGAGAGCAAGCAGCAGTTGCTGGCGCACTGGTGGCGGGAAAACGGCCGCTGGTGGTACATCACCACATAGCAATGTCACTGCCGCCTGGGGCAAGCGGTGCCGAACGGCCATGGCGATTTCGACAGCTTGCGCATCATGCCCCATGACGGTCAGGCGCAGGGGGCGCTGGTCTCCAAGTGCGGCAACCCTTGGCCACAGAGCTGCGAAAGGCTCCACCGGATGCACAAAAAGCGCATGTTCACGGGCTCCGGGCAGCGTGCGTTCCACCTGCTCCCGGTTGCATGCCAGACCGCTGGCGATGGACAGCCAGTCGTAGGGAAGGGCGCTACCGTCACTCAAATGCACTGCTCGAACGGCGGTATCCAGCCGCGATATGCCCAGTTGCACCCAGCGTACGCCTGAATGCTCAACCAGTCGTCCGAGTGCAATGGTGCAGTCATCCAGTGTGGTGTGACCGGCGATGAATCCTGGCAGCAACGGGCCAGGAAGCGTGTAGGGTTGGGCTGCGACCAGCGTGACCTGGGTATCGGGGAGCGGCTTGGCCGCAAGTGCTGCCAGTACGCGCAGATGCGCGCTTGCAGCACCCAGCAACACGAGGTGTTGCGTCAGTTGGTTCACAGGCAGCGATTTCGACACCACGCTATCAGCGCTCTTTTGCATCTGCGTGTCACAGTTCTCCAGGCGGGCGATCAACGGGGTCGCTTGCAATGCAGACCCGTCCATCGGAATGAACTTCCAGCGGAACCGAAATCAGTGACTCTCCTTTGCATTCGCCCGACTCGCACAGCCCATCGGACCAGCGAAACCGCGCGTAGTGCACATTGCAGCTGATACTGATGCCAGGTTTTTGCAGCAACTGCTCCTGGCGCGCAGCCAGTGGCACGCCAAAGTGCGGACACCGATTGACGAATGCGTGGACGCCCGGCCCGGCCCGCATCAAAAGCAGGCGGAAAACGTTGCCCTCAGTGGTGTCCAGTGCGACCATCGTCGCGCACGCATCCGCGAGAGCGTCGTGCTGTGCCACTACCGTTCCCGGCGCTGGTGCGCGGGGCAAATCAAACCATTGCGGTGCGGGGAAGGGTTGGGACATGGCGAATGAAGAGTGACGAATCTATTGATAAATGATCAGTGTAGGGCGTGCTGAAAACACCCATGGGCTCCCGCGTAAGCAAGGCCAGCTGCGACGCCACCAAAACGGTTGCCTTCTACCAATGTAGCGTCGGGCATGGCAGCTCCCAGTGCATCGATCAACGGACGTAATGCCGATGAGCCGCCGGTCAGGTAGACCGCGTCCACTTTCGGCAGTCCCGAGCGCAGTACGCACGACTGCGCGCATTGCACAACTTCGTCCAGGGCCGGGCGTAATGTTTCACCCATGCTGTGCGGCGTGATCCTTGCATCCAGATGATTGCCAGCGCCATTGCACAAGAAATCCAGATTCACCAACGCTTTCTCCCCGGCGACCGAACAGGCGATTTTTGCAGCCTCAACCCCAGTCAGCATGCGGTGGCCATGCTGGCCTTCCAGTGCGTGCATCAGGCGGCGGTGTAGTACAGGGTCGGTGAAATCGGCCCACAGTTCCTTGGCAAAGTGCAAGGCTTTGCGCGTGTAGCTCTGGTGAATCAGATGCCAGGTTGACAGTTCAAAAAACACGCTGTTGGGCACCGGTCGGTTGCCCCTTCCCAGATGGTTGTAGCCTAACAGCGGCATGACGCTGGACAGGTCCAGCATGCGGTCAAAGTCCGTGCCACCCAGATGTACCCCTGTGGTGGCCAGAATGTCGCAGGATCGGTTTGCCACGCTGCTGCGGGCGGGGTTGAGACGGATCACTGTGAAGTCGGAGGTGCCGCCTCCAATATCAACAACGAGGGCCGAGGTCTCTCCTGCTACCCGTTGCTCGTAATCGAGCGCGGCTGCAATGGGTTCCAGCTGAAACGCAATCTGGCCAAATCCCGCTTCACGGGCCGCACGCTCCAGCGTGTCTTGCGCCAACTGGTCTCGTGATAGATCGTCATCGACAAAGTGCACTGGGCGCCCGATCACTGCCTGTTGAATTGGCGCACCCATATGAGACTCGCAACGCCGCTTCAACTCCTTGAAGAAAAGTACCACGATGTCAAAGAATCGGATGCTGCGGTCTCCAACCGCGGTGTACTCATCCATCAGTCGGCTGCCCAGCAGACTTTTCAGAGAGCGCAACAGACGGCCCTCGACGCCGCCGAGATAGGCCTGCATGGCTTCGGAGCCATACAAAACGGTGCTCGTCTCGCTGGCGAAAAACAGTGCTGTGGGCATCTCGGCGCGCTCGCCGTCCAGAGGGATGACCTGCAGTTCCCCGGCAGCGTCCACCACTGCGGCAGCCGAGTTGGACGTGCCGAAGTCAATGCCCAGAGTCAGGGCCGAATCCTCCTCAGGCAGCACGCGCAGAGCCCAGCACCTGGGTCAGGAACGCTGAAATGTCGGCAATCTCGCGCGGGTGCACGGCATGCTCCATGGGGTAGGTATGCCACTGCACCGCATAGCCCAGAGCAGCCAGCTGCCTGTGCGAACTTTCACCCCGTGCCAAGGCGACCACGGGGTCGTGTGTTCCGTGGGCCATGAAAATGGGTGTTGCGGCGTTGGCAGCGTGGCGCTCCTGCGCCAGCTGTTCAGACAGCGGCAGATAGCCAGACAGGGCAATGATGCCCGCCAACGGGTCTGGAAGACGCAAACCCGTGTGCAAAGCCATGGCACAACCCTGACTGAACCCGGCCAGCACGATGCGCTCGTGCGGGATACCTCTGGCGACTTCGTTCGCAATCAGTGCCTCAATGGCTCCCTGGGACTTCTGAATACCCGCCGTGTCCTGGCGTGCCACTGCATCAAATCCCAGAATGTCGTACCAGGCCGGCATCACGTAGCCGGCATTGACCGTGACCGGCATGCTCGGTGCATGGGGAAACACAAATCGGATGGGAGGGCAATCGCGCAGGTTCAGCTCAGGCACCAGGCCGGCAAAATCGTTGCCGTCCGCCCCCAGGCCATGCAGCCATATGA
>CAJBVC010000419.1 GCA_903958915.1 uncultured beta proteobacterium | reverse complement strand
GGACGCCATGCCCACCCGACCCAGGGTTTGCTAGACATGTTCACCATTCGCCACTATAAGAAGGACTTTTCCAATCTGACAGTGGCCATCGTGGGCGATGTACTGCACTCCCGCGTCGCCCGATCCGATATCCACGCGCTGACGACCTTGGGCTGCGCCGAGGTGCGCGTCGTGGGGCCTAAGACGCTGGTTCCCGCCGACATGGCGCCCATGGGAGTACGAGTCTGCCACACCCTCGAAGAAGGCATTTCTGGTTGTGACGTGGTGATCATGTTGCGTCTGCAAAATGAACGCATGAGCGGAGCCCTGCTTCCCTCCATGCACGAGTATTTCAAGAGTTATGGCCTCACTCCCGAGAAACTGCAGTTGGCCAAACCCGATGCCATCGTCATGCATCCGGGACCGATCAATCGTGGCGTCGAGATTGATTCGGCGGTGGTGGACGGCGGGCAAAGCGTCATCTTGCCCCAGGTGACTTTTGGCATTGCAGTACGCATGGCAGTGATGAGTATCGTGGCCGGCAACGATGCGTGAAGGAGACTTTATGAAGACACTGATTCGTGGCGGGCGGGTTGTGGACCCCGCCAGCGGTTTTGATGAAAAAGCCGATCTGGCGCTTGATGGGTGTGCGATAGCAGCTATCAAAGATATAGCGGATGACTTTGTGCCAGATCGGGTGATTGATGCTAGCGGCTGCATCGTGATGCCAGGTCTGGTCGATCTGGCAGTGCGTTTGCGCGAACCCGGGTACGAGCACGAAGGCATGCTGGCTTCGGAGCTGGCTGCGGCCGTGGCGGGGGGGGTTACCAGTGTGGTGTGTCCTCCGGATACCGACCCGGTACTCGATGAGACTGGCCTGGTGGAAATGTTGCGCTACCGCGCCGAGCGGCTGCACCAGTCGCGCGTCTTTCCGCTGGGTGCCCTGACCCGAAACCTGGAAGGTGAAGTTCTCACCGAGATGCTGCAACTCACCCAGGCCGGGTGTGTCGGCTTCAGCCAGGCCGAAGTTCCCCTGGCCAGCACCCAGGTTCTGCAGCGCGCGCTGCAATACGCCAGCACCTATGGCTATACGGTGTGGTTGCGGCCACAGGATCTGCACCTGGGCAAAGGTGTAGCGGCCAGCGGTGCATTGGCCACCCGCATGGGCTTGAGCGGAGTGCCCGTCGCGGCAGAGACGATTGCTTTGCATACCATTTTCGAGCTGGTGCGCTCAACCGGGGCACGGGTGCATCTGTGCCGGCTCAGCAGTGCAGCGGGTGTGGATCTGGTGCGCGAGGCGAAGACGCAAGGCTTGCCCATCAGTTGTGATGTCAGCATCAATTCGCTGTTTTTCACTGACGTGGATATTGGGTATTTTGATAGTCGGATGCGACTGAACCCACCCTTGCGCCAGCAGCGCGACCGCGACGCCTTGCGCGCGGGTCTGCTCGATGGGACTGTGGACGCACTCGTGTCCGACCACACGCCTGTCGATGACGACGCCAAGGCATTGCCTTTTGCCGAGGCTGAACCTGGAGCGACTGGTCTGGAGTTGTTGCTGAGCGTGGCACTGAAATGGTCGCTGGACACTGCACCGGTCGGGTTGGCACGCGCCATGGCGACGGTGACGAGCAGGCCAGCGCGTGTGCTGGGCGCTTCGCTGACCGCGCCTGTCAACGGGATTGGGCAACTGCGGGTTGGTGGGGTGTCAGATGTGATCGTGCTGGACCCGGCGGCGGTCTGGACAGTCGGGGCGGACGCTTTGCGCAGTCAGGGGCACCATACGCCTTTTGGCGGCTACGAGTTACCGGGACGGGTTCGCTGTACTTTCGTGGAAGGCCGTCTGGCGTATCAGGCCTGATCGCCGTACGGATCTGCGTGACCTGGCGCCACTTG
>CAJBVC010000418.1 GCA_903958915.1 uncultured beta proteobacterium | reverse complement strand
GCGTCGCTGCTCGGACAGTTCCGTCAACAAGGCGGGCGGCTCACCCACTCCGGTGGGCTCGATGATGGAGTCTCCGTTGCGGACCAGGCGCACCGCGTCGGTGGCAGCCATGCGTTTTTGCTGATAGAGCTGTTGTGGTGTCATGGGTGAATTCTAGTGTTGGTGGAACGGCACAGAGAATGGTACTAATATTGGGCCATGAAACAAAACCAAGACGCAATGACCGGTGCGGTGACTCTTGATAACGCTTACGAGTCGCACCAGGAGTGGAAAGAGAAATTGCACAGTGCAGTGAAGGCCCAAGAGACGATAGACACGTTCACCATTGCCAGGGATGACTGCTGCGATTTGGGTAAGTGGCTCTACGCGGACGGTCAGAGACTCCACTGGGGGAAGCCCGAGTTTCAAAGCCTTTTGATGCACCACAAAGAATTTCACTTGCTGGCTGGTGCCGTGGCCGAAGTCATCAACCAGAAACAATACGAGTTGGCTGAGGCCTATCTCAGCAGCGATACACAACTGGCCCACTCCTCCAATGAAGTAGGGGCGGCCATTCGCCGTTTAGAGGCGACAGTGCGCGGGTAACCCGATATCAGATCAGCCGTCGCGCCGCTCCCGGAGCAAGTCGCGCAGGCGTTTGGGCGCCGGCACCAGCGGTGTGCGACTCCGCGTCCAGGCACCCTGATCGGTTGGCGATAAAGCGCGTCCCCGACTCATGAACCACGATGCCAGTCGGTACAGGCCCAGCCGGCTGTAGACCTGCGCCCAGACACCCCAGATGGTCGTGTCGGGGAGCGTTCGCGCAGCACCACTGCCGCGCAGCGTGGCGTCTTCACTCGTTGGCTTGGCCATTGCCTCGTTGCGCAGCCGCACCAGGATGTCGGGAATCGGGATCTTCACCGGGCACACTTCCGAGCAGGCGCCGCACAGCGTCGATGCAAAGGCCAGCGGATAGGTTGACTCCAGGCCCAGCAGGTGGGGCGAGATGATCGCGCCTATCGGTCCGGGATAGGTGGTGCCATAGGCGTGTCCGCCAAAGCGTGCATACACCGGGCAGTGGTTCATTCAGGCGCCGCAACGTATGCACTGTAGCGTGGCACGCAGTTGCTCGTCAGCGTAGGCCTGGGTTCGACCGTTGTCGAGCAGGATCAGGTGCACCTCGTCCGGTCCATCCAGCTCGCCGCTCTGGCGCGGGGCGCTGATCATATTCACATAGGTCGTAATATTCTGGCCTGTGGCCGAGCGCGGCAGCAGGCTTAACAGCGGCACCACATGTTCCAGCTTTTCCACCACCTTCTCAATGCCGGTGATGGCGATGTGCACGCGCGGCACAGTCGTGCACAGGCGGCCATTACCCTCGTTCTCCACCAGGCACAGCGTGCCGGTCTCGGCTATGCAGAAGTTCACGCCCGACAGACCGATGTCGGCTGCGGCAAACTTGGCACGCAGTACACGCCGGCCGATGGCGATTAATGCGTCCACATCGTCGGTGTAGGCCACCCCCGGGATCTCCTTGGCGAATAGTGATGCAATCTCCTGCTTGGTCTTGTGGATCGCCGGCATGATGATGTGCGAGGGCGCTTCACCGGCGAGCTGCACGATGTACTCGCCCATGTCGGACTCCATGGCCTCGATTCCCGCGGCTTGCATCGCGTGGTTGAAGCCCACCTCCTCGCTCACCATCGACTTGCCCTTGACGATGGTCTTTGCGTTGACCCGTTGCGCGATGCTCAGCGCGATGGCGTTGGCCTCATCGGCGTCCAGCGCCCAGTGAACCTGAACCCCGCGCGCCGCAAGGTTTTGCTCCAGCTGCTCGAGCAGCCTGGGCAAGTTCGCCAGGCTGTAGCGGCGAATGGAGGCACCCAGTTCGCGCAGCCCCTGGAGCTCTTTTTGGTCCGGGAACTGACCACGCCGTTTGGCCTGCAGAAAGTCCATGGCGCCGCGGAAGTTACTGCGCTGCGCCGGATCATTCAACACGGCTTTGCTGCGCTGCTTGAAGTCGTCCATCGCGTGGATAGGGATCACCTTGTTCATGCCGACTCCTCCTTGCCGTGAAGCAGCAACAGCACCAACTCGCGCGGACCATGCGCGCCGTAGGCCAGGGTCTGCTGTATGTCAGCGGTCTTCGACGGGCCGCTGATCAGCACAGCGTTGGTAGGCAAGCCGCTGGCCCAGCCCTCTGCCGTAAAGGCGCTGTACATGTCGGTGTGGATCGTGGCCACGTCGAGCAGTACGAAGTGGATTGGCGGTACGAGCGACATGAGGCGTGGCTCACGCGCGTCGGGCCAGAGGATCAGGCTGCCGGTCTCGGCAATGGCGCTTCTGGCAAGCGTGAACGACGCGTCAATGCCGTCGAACAGTTCCTGACGCCAGGTCTCGATGGGCTTGGCGTAGCGATGCAACTCCAACCCGTCGGACTGGCTCGCTTGACGTTGGCTGTGGCACGCTTGCAGCTCTGCACCATGCGGCGTGTCCGTGCCAATGAGCAGTTTGCGCACGCCCTTGGCGGCCGTCAGGCGCAGGAGCAGGTCCGGCCAGTCACTGGCGGTGGTGTCGTGCACTTCGGTCTTCACGGCCTGCATGGCGGCACGCAGGCGCGCCACGCGTTGCGCCTGTGTTTCGTCGCGGCTCTGCGCTGCATACCAGGACTTGACGTCGGGCAGCGCTGGCGCATGCGCATGGGTTGTTGAGCGCAACTGCGCCAGTATGCTGTCTCGGGCGCTCATGCGGATGGCGCGCTGGTGCGCTTCCATAGAAAGCTGGCCAGGTGCTCCCCTGGCAACGTCACGGTAGCAAGGCCGGCAACTTCATCCTGTTTGGCGGCGCGGCCCGTGATGTTCAGCAGGCAGCCACAGTCGGCGCTGACGACGCGCTCCGCGCCGGTCTCGCGGATGCTGGCCACTTTGTCTGTCACGATGGCCTCTGAGATGTCGGGGTAGCGCATGGCGAAGGTTCCGCCAAAGCCGCAGCACTCTTCGATGCGCGCCTGCTCCATCACCTTGACCTGCGCCAGGGTGTCGAGCAACGCTACGCTGGTCTCGTGTGATCCCATTTCGCGCCGCGCATGGCAAGAGGTGTGCAGCGCCACGGTGCAGGGGTCGCCCCGATCTTGGTGGCTGAAATTCACTACGTGCACCAGGAACTCGCTCAACTCGTACACGCGTTCAGCCAGCGCGACGGCGCGCGCGTACAACTCCGGGTCAGCGGCAAAGAGATGCGGGTAGTGCATCCGCATCATGCCGCCGCAGGAGCCGGACGGCACCACGATCGGCCAGTTTTCGGTAAACAGGTTCAGTTGCTGCAAAGCCACAGCGCGCGCCTCATCCGCAAAGCCACTGCTGTGCGCCGGTTGGCCGCAGCAGGTCTGCTGCTCAAGGTAGTGCACTTTGATGCCCTCGCGCTCTAGCAGGCGGACCGTGTCCAAGCCGGCTTGCGGCGTGAACTGATCAATCAGGCAAGTGGAAAAAAGATAAACGTCGGCCGGCTTTGGCGGATAGCGCCTGGCACTTTGACTGTCGGACTCGGTGGACATAGAGATTCTTTCCGGACATATTTTGGTAAAATGGTATTACCAATTGTGGAAATTATAAAAAATATTCCACCGCAAAATATAGGGGTTTCCACCCATCGATTTTTCACGAGAGCGATTCGATGGGTTACGATTGCTTGGTCTGACCACTTTACATTTCCATGCCTCAAATCCGTCCCACCACGATCCGTCTGGCTGACACGGTCGCGGCTGAACTTGAAAAGCGCATCCTCGAAGGCTCGCTTAAACCGGGAGACCGCCTGCCCGCAGAGCGCAATCTCGCGGTGGTTCTCGGTGTGTCCCGGCCCTCGCTGCGTGAAGCGATGCAGAAACTGGTTTCAAAGGGTCTGTTAATCACCCGCCACGGGGGTGGCACTTTTGTCACGGATCGGCTGGAGGCGCATTTTGTCGATCCCTGGCAGGATCTGGTCAAAGACCATCCCTTGCTGCACCGCGATCTGCTCGAATTTCGTCAGATGCTCGAAAGCGAAGCAGCACAACTGGCGGCCGACCGCGCCACAGCCGTCGATGTCAAACGCCTTGACGCGGCGTACGCGAAACTGGACGAGGTATACGCAGGCACAGACTTGGCAGCCTGCATTGACGCGGACGTAGCCTTTCATCAGGTGGTCGCCGAAGCGGCACACAACGTGCTGATCGGGCACCTGAGCGCAAGTCTGATGAGGGTGATCCACGGTCACGTCGCGAACAACCTGGAGCATTTGCGTGCGCGGCCGCAGCGATGGGATCAATTGCGGTCGCAGCATCGCGCCATCTGGCAGGCTATTCGCGAACACAAACCGCAGGAGGCCGCTCAAGCCGCACGCGACCACATTGAGTTCGTGCGCCAAAGCGTCGACAACAACGCCAGGGAAGAGGAGCGTCGCCTAAGCGCGCTCAGACGCGCAGGAGAGCCTGTCGATTGATCCCGGCAAAGTGTGCGGCCATGGCGCAGGTGCAAACCTGGCATGCAGGATAATCGCTACCCCTGCCACGTAGGCGCGTCATCCGACCGGCTCATCCCCGGCACGCACAGGAACTCTCCATGCAAACACAAAGCTTCATCGTCGGCAAGGATGCCTCCCTCGAAAGCACCATCACCACCATGCAGGGCAAGCTCGCTGCGCTGGGGTTCCACGTTGAGGAGCGCTCCTGGCTCAACCCCATAGACGGCATCTGGTCGGTGCATGTGCGCGACCGCGACTGCCCCTTGATGTTTACCAACGGCAAGGGCGCCTCCAAGCTGGCCTGTCTGGCCAGCGCGCTGGGCGAATTTTTTGAGCGTCTGTCATGCAACTACTTCTGGAACCACTACTACCTGGGCCGCGACTACGCTGAAGGGTCTAGCCGTGCCTTTGTGCACTACCCGCAGGAGCAATGGTTTCAAACCGGCGTTGACGGCGCATGGCCCGCCGACCTGCTGACGCCCGAGTTGCAGGCTTTTTACAACCCGCGCGGCACCATCGACGCCCACACGCTGGTGGACTTCAACTCCGGTAACCAGGAGCGTGGCATCTGCGCCATTCCCTACGTGCGCGAGCGTGACGGCGAGACCGCATTCTTTCCG
>CAJBVC010000417.1 GCA_903958915.1 uncultured beta proteobacterium | reverse complement strand
GTGTCAGTCTTGTTTGGGGCGTTCATCAATCAGGCGACGTGCCTTGCCGACCTGGGTGCGGGGGATCGAGTCAAATGCGAGCACCGAGACATGGGTCGAAATGCCCACCAGGGTCTTGATATGGTGCTGCAATTCCTTGCCAATGGCTGCAACGTCGTCCGGACTGAGCTTGCCAGAGACTTCACGCTGCAACTCGCAACGCACTTCCATGTCGTCGAGGTGGCCTTCGCGTTTGAGCACGATCTGGTAGTTGCCGGAAAGGCGCTTGTCACGCAGGATCTGCTCTTCGATCTGGGTCGGAAACACATTGACGCCACGAATAATGAGCATGTCGTCCGAGCGCCCCGTGATGCGGTCCATGCGCCGAAAACTGCGCGAGGTCGGTGGCAGCAAGCGCGTGAGGTCGCGGGTGCGGTAGCGGATCACCGGAAACGCTTCCTTGGACAGCGAGGTGAACACCAGTTCACCCTGCTCGCCGTCGGGCAGCACTTCGCCGGTTTCGGGATGGATGATTTCAGGGTAGAAATGGTCTTCCCAGATGACCGGCCCGTCCTTGGACTCAATGCACTCGTTGGCCACACCCGGGCCCATGACTTCGGTCAGACCATAAATGTCGACTGCATCAATCCCCAACTTGGCCTCGATCTCCTGGCGCATGCCCTGGCCCCAGGGTTCGGCGCCAAAAATGCCGATCTTGAGCGAGATGTCTTTGGGGGCAATGCCCATGCGCTCGAACTCTTCAGCGATCACTAGCGAATACGAAGGCGTGACCATGATGATGTCGGGTTTGAAATCGAGGATCAGCTGTACCTGCTTTTCCGTCTGACCACCGGATATCGGGATCACAGTGCAGCCCAGTCGCTCGGCGCCATAGTGCGCACCCAACCCCCCGGTAAACAGGCCATAACCATAGGCGACGTGGCAGATATCGCCCGCGCGACCGCCGGACGCCCGGATCGAGCGAGCCATCAGGCCGGCCCAGGTATCGATGTCCTTGAGGGTGTAGCCCACCACAATCGGTTTGCCCGTGGTGCCAGAGGATGCATGCACCCGCGCAACGCGTTCGCGCGGCACGGCAAACAGACCAAAGGGATAGTTGTCACGCAGGTCAGACTTGGTGGTAAACGGGAACTTGGCCAGATCGGCCAGCGTCTTCAGATCGTCGGGGTGAACGCCCTTATCCTGGCATTTCTTGCGAAAGGAAGCGACGTTTTGGTAGGTGTGGTCAATGCTCCATTGCAGGCGTTGCAACTGCAAGGCGGCGATTTCGTCGCGGCTTGCCGTTTCAATGGGCTCAAGTTCGCCTGGCTTGGGCTGTCTGGCGGTCATGACAGGGTCTCCTAGGTTATGGATGGGCATCGGCCTGCTGCAATCCGGCAATCACTTCACCGTTGATACGGTAGCTTTTCCCTCTGAACAGTGCAATCGTTTTGCCGCTTCGGGTCCGCACGGTAATGTCGTAGACGCCGGTGCGCCCTGACAGCGAACGCTCAATGGCTTCGGCTTCGAGCATGTCGCCTTCGCGTGCCGGGGCAAGAAAGTCGATGTT
>CAJBVC010000416.1 GCA_903958915.1 uncultured beta proteobacterium | reverse complement strand
CCCACAGGTGCAGAAGCGGAGGGCTGGTTGATCTCGGTGGGCGGAACACCGAAGGAAATGCTGTCCCGCAGCCCGGAATTCACCTACCGTCGTCTGCTCCAGGCGTCCAAGATGGCCGAAAAAATGGGGGCGCAAATCATGGGCTTAGGCGCCTTTACCAAAGTGGTGGGCGACGCTGGCGTGACGGTGGCGCGGCGCTCCAGTTTGCCAATTACCACGGGCAACAGCTACTCTGCGTCAGGTGCCTTGTGGGCGGCTGCTGACGCCATGCGCCGCATGGGCCTGCTGACCGTTAATAAACACAACAAAAAGGTAGTGGCCAAGACCATGGTGATTGGTGCATCAGGCTCCATCGGGTCTGTCAGCGCGCGGCTGTTGGCCATGTCGTTCGATGAGGTCTACCTGGCCGGACGCACACTGAGCAAGCTCGACGAACTCAAGGCCTCCATATTGCAAGAAACGCCGGATGCCAAGGTGTTCACCACCATCGACTACAACGATCTGCTCGGCGACATGGACATGATCGTCACCTCCACCTCCGGGGCCGGCAAGGAAATTCTGGACATCATGCGCGTCAAGCCTGGTTGCGTTATTACCGATGTGGCCCGTCCGCTGGACCTGCCCGCATCCGACGTGGCCAAGCGCCCCGACGTGCTGGTGATCGAGTCCGGCGAGATCGACCTGCCGACCAAGGTCAAGGGCTTGAAGAGCATTGGCCTGCCACCCAACGTCATCTACGCCTGCCTGGCCGAAACCATTGTGCTGGCGCTGGAAGGCCGCTTTGAGGTGTTCACGGTCGGGCGCGATACCGAGTGGGAAAAGGTCAAGGAGATTTACAAACTCGGCCTCAAGCACGGCATGAAGCTGGCCGCCATCTCGGGTGTCAACGGAGTCTTCAGCGACGAGGCCATTGCCAAGGTGGTGACACTGGCCAAGAAGGCGCGGCTCACCTGGAAGGGCGGCAGTGTGGCCAAGGTCGCAAAGCCGGTGGTCAAGAAGGCTGCAACTGCCAAGGCTCCTGCAGCCAAGAAGGTGCCGGCATCGAAAGCGACTGCGACCAAAGCCGTGGCAAAGAAGGCACCAGCGAAGAAAGCTGCGCCACGAAAAACCGCCAAGGCATCGTAAGCCATCGATCAAAACGCTCCTGAATCAGGAGCGCTCTATGCATGCCCTTCGTGCGTAGAAGGCCGTTTCGGTCGCAAATATTGATCTTGCGCAAACGCCGTTCATAGCAATGGGTTCACATTCTGAAAAACCGTTGTTTCGGAGGTGGTGCCATGCAATACCGGACTCGAACGCTTGCAGCAGCCTGGTTCGTCGGGGTCGCGCTGCTGTGTGGCAGTGCGATGGCGCAAAACGATACGCTGCACGGCAATGCCAGCGAATCGCAGGCGGTCTCGGAGATGAAGGCACGACTGCGGTCGGCCCTGAACAGTGGCAACGTGGCGGCATGCCAGCGCGAAGGCGAAAACCTGGCGCGTTACCGGCAATCTTCTGCGGGCAAGGCATTTATCGACGCCGACCTGGCTGGCATCCAGTTGCGACTCCATTTGCTCAGCCGGGTCTACGACTACTTCCGCCAAATTCAGGAAATCAGCGCCCGCAAGGCAGTGCGGGAAGCCTACGCACTGATCCACGGCGTGCAGGACAAACTGGTCGGTGACGCGCTGCTGAATGTGACCATGGTTTTTGTTCCGGTGCCTGCAGGGCAGCTCGGCCAGATTCTGGTCGAGTTTGGCCTGGGCGCAGAGGACTTTCTGGGCAGTTACGCCGACGCCCACGGTATTGCCAACCACGCCAACACGCTGCGCGCCCTGGACAAGCTGTCGCGCTCTGCTTACGAACGTATGCTATGGCTGGCACAGGCTGCCAAGGAAGCTGAAAGTTGGCGCACCCGGCTGTTGCAGTGTTCACAACAGTTCCAGGCGGGCATCGCCGTAGCGCAAAGCAGCAGCTCCAGCACCTCCCCCAGCCCTGCCGGTGGCAGTTTCACCGCCGAAAAAGGCGATGCTAGCGCCTGGTCACATATTCGCGTGAGCTTTGGCAACCTGACCAGTTTCAAAACCGAGGACAGTCCCGGCTGGCGCAACAATGGCACCTCGTTCAAGGGCACGGCCGGGGCCAACGACCGGGTGTCGATCAAGATCGACATCACCGGCAAGACCGGTGTGTCCTACTTTGACTACAACACCGACGTGCTGGTGAAGGCCTCGGATGGCCGCACCCTGGTGGCCGAGAAAGCGACCATTTCCAAGGACGGCGGCAACCTCTCCTACTCGGCCAGTTGGGGACCTGCCGGCAATGGCGGGCAAGTCACGGTGTCGGTATCGATCATGGGCGGCAACCCGGAGTTCTTCACTTATTTTGTGTCTGGCTCGGTCCGTGTGGCGCCTGTACCCACACCTGCGGTGGCCGTGAAACCGCCCCCACCCAGTGCGCCCGCAGCGCAGCCATTGCCGGCATCGCCCGTGGTACCCGCCGCGCCAGCGTCTCAGGCGCACTTCAACATCGCAGGTCCCTGGACCATCAATGGCAAGCAAGCCATGGTGGAACAGAATGGCAACCAGCTGGTCTTCATCAACGAATTCGGACAACGCTCGCGTGGCCATTTCACGCGCAGCGGTGTGGTGATTGCCACCGACTGGGAAGGCGGTCTGGAGGGCAGCATCGGGGTGGCGGTAGATGGCAACTTCTTTGGTCCCACCGAAGCGCGCGACCGCTGGGGCGCAGCACCCAACCAGATCCGCTGGAAGAACGGCAGCCGCTGGAGTCGACCCGGTCGCTGATGCGCCCAGGTCGATGAGGAGCCTGGGGGGGGCAGAGGTCCCTGCTCCGTGTCCCCCGCCCTGCGGGCTCCTCCTTTTACCTGCGCAGAACCCTCTGCCCCCCAGGCTCCTCAGCGACCTGAAGTCTGTACGTTCTGAAGTCCGCCGCGCGACTGGGTGCTGCCACTGGCACGCTTACACTGCCTGCATGAACCGTAACCTCTGGCTGCTGGCACTGTGCCAGGGACTCTTCCTCACCAACAACGTCACTTTTATCGCCATCAATGGCCTGGTGGGCTTCAGCCTGGCACCCTTTGGCTGGATGGCGACCTTGCCGGTGATGGGGTATGTGGTGGGTGGGGCGCTCAGCACACCGCTGGTGGCAAAGTCGCAGGCCCACTTTGGCCGTCGTACCTCGTTCCAGATCGGCCTTGCGGTTGCGCTGTTCTCTGCCGGGCTGGCTGCATGGGCTGTGGCAGACAGGAATTTCTGGCTGCTGGTGAGCGCCACGGTGATTGCCGGTTATTACAGTGCCAACGGCCAGCTGTACCGGTTCGCCGCCGCCGAATTGTCCCTGCCCGACTTTCGGGAGAAGGCGGTTTCGCTGGTGCTTGCCGGGGGCCTGATTGGTGCGGTGCTTGGCCCCAATCTGGCCGCACGCTCCCGTAGCCTGACCGAGACGCCATTTGTCGGTGCCTATCTGGTGCTCGCCGGCGTGGCCTTGCTGGCCATG
>CAJBVC010000415.1 GCA_903958915.1 uncultured beta proteobacterium | reverse complement strand
CGTGCGCCAACGCTGCACCGTTTGGGAATCCAGGCGTTTGAGCCGATCTTGATTGAAGGCAAGGCTATCCAGTTGCACCCGCTCGTTTGCGCGGCTTTCAACGCCGACTTCGACGGTGACCAGATGGCCGTTCACGTGCCCTTGTCCGTGGAAGCACAAATGGAATGCCGCACACTGATGCTGGCTTCCAACAACGTGCTGTTCCCGGCCAACGGTGAGCCCTCCATTGTTCCGTCGCAGGACGTCGTCTTGGGGCTGTATTACACCACCCGGGACAAGATCAACGGCAAGGGTGAGGGTTTGATTTTTGCGGATACGGGTGAAGTGCAGCGCGCATTTGATGCGCGTGAGGTGGAGCTGAACGCCAAGATCAATGTACGCTTGACTGAATACACCAAGGATAAGGAGACCGGCGAATTTGTGCCGTCGACCAAGTTGTGGGAAACCACAGCCGGACGTGCGTTGCTGTCGGAGATCTTGCCAAAGGGGTTGCCATTCTCGAACATTAACAAAGCGCTGAAGAAGAAGGAAATCTCCAAACTGATCAACGTATCGTTCCGCAAGTGTGGCTTGAAAGAGACGGTCGTGTTTGCTGACAAATTGCTGCAAGCAGGCTTCCGGCTGGCGACCAGGGCCGGGATTTCAATCTGCATTGACGACATGTTGGTGCCGCAGGAAAAGCACGCCATCATTGCCCGTGCCCAGAAGGAGGTCAAAGAGATCGAGCAGCAGTATGTGTCCGGTCTGGTGACTTCCGGTGAGCGTTACAACAAGGTGGTGGACATCTGGGGCAAGTCAGGTGACGAAGTGTCCAAGGTCATGATGGCCAAGTTGTCCAAAGAAATGGTCACCGACCGCCATGGCAACCAGGTCCAGCAGGAATCCTTCAACTCCATCTACATGATGGCCGACTCCGGCGCCCGCGGTTCTGCAGCCCAGATTCGTCAGGTGGCCGGGATGCGGGGTCTGATGGCCAAGCCTGACGGCTCCATCATCGAGACGCCGATTACCGCGAACTTCCGCGAAGGTCTGAATGTGTTGGAGTACTTCATCTCGACCCACGGCGCCCGTAAGGGTCTGGCCGATACGGCGTTGAAGACAGCGAACTCCGGTTACTTGACGCGCCGGCTGGTGGATGTAACGCAGGATCTTGTCGTTACGCAGCAAGACTGCGAGACCCACAGCGGCTATTTGATGCGAGCCATCGTTGAAGGCGGAGAGACCATCGAGTCCCTGCGAGACCGTATCCTGGGACGCACTGCTGCCGATGATGTGTTGCACCCTGAGAACCGCTCGGTGTTGGCCACTGCCGGAACGATGCTCGATGAAGATCTCATTGAGGAGCTCGAAGCGGCTGGTGTGGACGAAGTCAAAGTGCGCACTGCGTTGACTTGCGAAACACGTTTTGGCATCTGCGCGAAGTGTTACGGCCGCGACTTGGGCCGTGGTGGTCTTATCAATGGGGGTGAGGCCGTTGGGGTCATTGCTGCGCAGTCCATTGGTGAACCAGGAACCCAGTTGACCATGCGCACGTTCCACATTGGTGGCGCTGCATCACGTGCAGCGATTGCGTCGAGTGTGGAAGCCAAGTCCAATGGTGTGATTGGTTTCAATGCGACGATGCGCTACGTGACCAACAGCAAGACGGAATTGGTTGTCATTGCACGTTCCGGTGAAATCGTGATCCACGACGAACATGGCCGTGAGCGTGAACGTCACAAAGTGCCTTATGGCGCAGTGCTGACCGTCAAGGTCGACCAGACCATCAAGGCCGGAGCTATTCTGGCAAACTGGGATCCGCTGACACGTCCCATCATTACCGAGTTCGCTGGCAAGGCGCATTTCGAGAACGTGGAAGAGGGTCTCACGGTTGCCAAGCAAGTTGATGAGGTCACTGGTTTGTCAACTCTTGTGGTGATTGATCCAAAACGTCGTGGTGCTGCGAAGGTGGTGCGTCCACAAGTCAAACTGATCGATGCTTCGGGCAATGAAGTAAAGATTCCCGGCACAGACCACTCCGTGACCATCGGTTTTCCGGTAGGCGCTTTGGTGCAAGTGCGCGATGGGCAGGATGTTGGACCTGGCGAAGTGTTGGCCCGCATCCCGATCGAAGGCCAGAAAACCCGCGACATTACCGGCGGTCTGCCGCGTGTGGCCGAGTTGTTCGAAGCGCGTTCGCCCAAAGATGCAGGCACCCTGGCGGAGATGACCGGAACCGTGTCCTTCGGCAAGGAAACCAAAGGCAAGATCCGCCTGCAGATTACCGACCCGGAAGGCCGCGTGCATGAAGAACTCGTGCTCAAGGAAAAGAACATCCTGGTGCACGAAGGTCAAGTTGTCAACAAGGGCGAGTCCGTAGTGGATGGACCGGCCGATCCGCAAGACATTTTGCGTCTTTTGGGTTCAGAAGAATTGGCACGCTATATCGTGGATGAGGTTCAGGATGTCTACCGTCTGCAGGGCGTGAAAATCAACGACAAGCACATTGAGGTCATTGTTCGCCAGATGCTCCGGCGCGTGGTGGTTGAGGCGGCGGGTGACTCGAGTTACATCAATGGTGAGCAGGTGGAGCGTTCGGAGATGCTCAATACCAATGATGCCTTGCGCGCCGATGGCAAGATTCCTGCCACGTTTACAAATCTCTTGCTGGGTATCACCAAAGCGTCCTTGTCCACCGACAGTTTCATCAGCGCGGCTTCCTTCCAGGAAACGACACGTGTTCTGACCGAAGCGGCGATCATGGGCAAACGGGATGAATTGCGCGGCCTGAAGGAGAACGTTATTGTCGGTCGACTGATTCCCGCAGGGACCGGTATGGCGTACCACGAGGCCCGCAAAGTTCGCGAGCGTATGGACGACGCAGAGCGACGCGCCATTGCGGAAGCAGAGGCGGCGGAGTTGGCTGGAACGGTGGAGGTTGAAGGTGACACTTCGAAGAGCGGTGTTGTGGTGAACGACTGATAGTCGACGCAACATTAGATTCTTTCGATGCGACCCCAGGTGCGTTGTCCGGCGTACTTGGGGTTTTTTAATGGAAAGAGACCACAGCACATGTCTGTTCCACTCACTATTTGGTTTTTGCTGGCGCTAACCTTGTTCTGGTCGGTCGGTTTGCACAATCGCGTCATGCGTTTAAGGGCCAGAGCCGTAACCCACTTGGCCGAAATTGAACTTCTCATGCAGCAATGCGTAGGTCTACTACCGCCGAACATGGATGAGTGCAAGGAGGATGACGGTGTGCTTCGAGAAGTGCCGAAGGATCGATCAGAACACGAGAGCGTTTTGAGCAGCCTGGAAGCATTTTTTGAGGATAAGTCCGATCCGTTTGGTGCTCGAAAGATGATGCTGCTTGACGAACTGGCACTGCGACTGAGGGCATGCCAAAGCCAGTCGAATGCCAGTCAATTGAATTGTTGCGGCCAACCTGATCCGGAAGCACTAACGCATCCGTGGGAATCTCATTCGGACGAATTGAGGGGGCGAATCACGGAGTTGCACCTGGTTCTGTCGCAGTACAACGAAGCCATTTCGCAGATTCCCGCCAAATGGGTCGCTGCGCTATTCGGATTCGAGCTAGCGTTGGTGGGCCTATGATGGGTCGTGAACACGACACTCGCGTGCCTTTGTGGCGTCAAATTCAGCTGACTGCCCGGGTTATTCAACGCGTCCGACAGGGTGTTTCCGGTACTGTAGCCTTAGAGTCAATTGATCAAGACTTGCGTCCTGGAGTACAGGCACTGGCATTTGCTGTGTGGCGAAATTTGGGGCGTGCGGAAGCGATCCGGACAGTCATCACTAAGCGTTTGCCGCCAGAAGACATTGATAGCATCTTGTGTGTTGCGCTTGCGCTGGTATGGCGTGGTGATTCGCTTTTCTACGACGAATTCACACTCGTAAATCAAGCGGTCGAAGCCGCCAAACGAACGCCCGAAGTTAAGCTGCAGGCCAATTTCTTGAACGCTTGCTTGCGCCGGTTCCTCAGGGAGAGAACACAACTGGTAGAGCGGACCAATTGCGATCCTGTCGCCTACTGGAATCATCCACGCTGGTGGATCGAGCGCGTGAAAAAGGAGCACCCTCAAGCCTGGAAAGAAATTCTCCTGAGTGCCAACAGTCACCCTCCGATGACATTGCGTGTCAATCAAAGAAAGGTGACTTCCTTCGAATATTCGGAGGCGCTGCGGCATGCGAACATTCCATTTTCAGTAGGTTCTCAACAGGAGGTTTATCTTGACGTGGCCAAGCCCGTTCGGTTGATTCCTGGCTTCCAAGAGGGTTGTGTATCAGTGCAGG
>CAJBVC010000414.1 GCA_903958915.1 uncultured beta proteobacterium | reverse complement strand
TTGCCCGTGACGTGGCGTTCAACTTGCGCCTGAAACTGGTCCACCAGCCGGATCGCGTGAAGATTCTGCCCCAACGTAAAACGCCAGGTCGCCAGTCGGCCGCGGGCATCTACCAGGTCGAGGTGCGCAACACCGGCATGGTCGTGGTGCAGCAGTGCCATCCCCGGGGCATAGTCCCAGGTTTGCCAACGGCTCTGTGCGCCTTGGCGACTGAGCAATCGGCCCTCGGTGACCACAATCAAGCCTTTCACAAACCGCAGATCGGCATCCAGGTCAACCTCCAGCGTGGCCAAAACGTTCTCCTGGGGGCGGAGTTGCTGTTGCACTTCGGCGAGCCACTGGCCAGAGACATCAGGCAAATGCGGGTTCGCGATAGACGCTAAAGAGTTCATTTCAAAGGCAAACTTGTTTTACTTGATCACCACACCACAGCGCAGGCGCAATGGAACACCGACACCCGACTTTACGCTAGTCCATCGACAAACTTGGCGTCTGCCGAATCCGCACCAGACTGAGCGAGAATACACAACGCAGACAACACCATGATGGTGGACCGGCCAACGCACAACGAGCCATGACCAACAAGAAAAGTATCGACATCCTTCGGGTCACGCACCTGCGTGGTCCCAACATCTGGACCTACCGTGCGGTCATAGAGGCATTGGTAGATATCGGTGAACTGGAGGACCACCCCTCCAACACGCTGCCCGGATTCTACGAACGCCTGACCACGCTGCTGCCCAGCCTGGTGGAACACCACTGCAGTCCGGGCGTGCGCGGTGGCTTTTTGCAAAGGGTGCGGGAAGGCACTTATGCAGCGCACATTCTGGAACATGTCACGCTGGAACTGCAGAACCTGGCCGGCATGCGCACAGGATTTGGCAAAGCCCGCCAGACGTCGCAACGCGGTGTCTACAAGATCGCCTTTCGAACCCGCCAGGAGCAGGTTGGGCGCGAGGCCCTGGCGGCCGCACGTGAACTGGTCCTGGCCGCGGTGAACGACACCCCTTTTGACCTTCCCGCCACGGTGGCGCGCTTAAGCGAGCAGGTCGATGATCTGTGCCTTGGACCGAGCACTGCCAACATCGTCGATGCCGCTACCGCACGCCGCATCCCCTCCATCCGTCTGACGGAAGGCAACCTGGTCCAGTTGGGCTATGGCATCAACCAGCGTCGCATCTGGACCGCAGAAACCGACCAGACCAGCGCCATTGCCGAAGAGATTGCCAGCGACAAGGACCTGACCAAATCGCTGCTCAAATCGTGTGGTGTGCCAGTACCCGAAGGTGAACTGGTGCGCAGCGCCGAGGCCGCCTGGGAGGCCGCGCAAAGCATTGGAGTGCCGGTGGTTATCAAACCCTACGATGGCAACCATGGTCGCGGAGTCTCGCTCAACTTGATGACACGCAGTGACGTGGAAGCGGCGTATGCCCTGGCGTTCCGCAAGGGAGATGGCAGCAGCGTTATCGTGGAGAAATTCATCCCGGGCAATGAACACCGGTTGCTGATTGTGGGCCGAAAAATGGTGGCTGCAGCCCGCGGCGAGTCGATCTGGGTGGTGGGTGACGGGGAGTCCAACATCGA
>CAJBVC010000413.1 GCA_903958915.1 uncultured beta proteobacterium | reverse complement strand
TTTTGAGGTACCACCATGATCCAGCTTTACACGTTCTTTCGCAGTTCCGCCGCCTACCGGGTGCGCATAGCGCTCAACCTGAAAGGCCTGCCTTATGAGGCTATCCCGGTGCACTTGGTGCGCGGCGGCGGCGAGCAGCACGCACATAGCTATGCACAGTTGAACCCCGCGCACCTGATCCCGACGCTGGTGGATGGCTACATGACGCTTGGCCAGTCGCTTGCCATCCTGGAGTATCTGGAGGAGGCTTACCCCAAGCCCGCATTGCTGCCCGCAGACACCGCCGGGCGCGCGCGGGTGCGGGCTTTGTCCCTGGGCATTGCCTGCGACATTCATCCGCTGAACAATCTGCGCGTGCTGCAATACCTGGAGCGCGAATTGAAAGTGGACGAAGCGGCGAAGAACCGCTGGTACCAGCACTGGATCATTCTGGGTTTCTCAGCGCTGGAGACCATGCTGCGCACTGGTGCCCAGACGGGCGCGTTTTGCCATGGTGAAGCACCGACGGTGGCCGACTGCTGCCTGATTCCGCAAGTCGCCAATGCGAGGCGCTTTGACATTGCGCTGGACGATTTTCCAACCATCAGCCGCATTGACGCGAACTGCTCTGAATTGCCTGCTTTTCAGCAAGCACATCCGCAAAGGCAGGCCGATGCGACCTGAAGCAGGCCAACCCTTCAACCAACCCCCCGGTGATGCGCTGGATGCGCAGGAGCGCACTGAACCAGCGCTGCAGTACCTGGCGCAGGCGCAGACGCAGGCAAGTGCGTTGCCCGGCGCGCTCAGGATGGAGCCACGCCTCGTGGAAACGGTAGCCATCATCGGTGCGGGCACGATGGGTGCCGGCATCGCCATCTGCGCGATCGATGCAGGGCTGAAAGTCATCTTGCTCGAGCAGAACAACGCTGCAATGGAGCGGGGCCGCGAACGGGTGTCCGGACACTATCAGGGTCGCGTGGTCAAGGGCAAACTATCTTCTGAGGCCGCTGCCGCAGGCCTGGCACTGCTGTCACACAGTACCGACTGGACTCTGCTGGGCCACGCCGACCTGGTGATTGAAGCCGTTTTTGAAGAACTTGCCGTCAAGCAGGACGTGTTTCGCCAGATCGATGCCCACGCACGAGTGGACGCAGTGCTGGCCACCAACACGTCCTACCTTGATGTGGACGCCATTGCGAATGCCACCCAACGTCCGCAGGACGTGGTAGGCCTGCATTTCTTCAGCCCCGCCAACGTGATGAAATTGCTCGAAGTGGTAAGCGGGTCCAAGACCAGCCCGCAAGTGCTGGCAACCGGCATGGCCTTTGGAAAGATGCTGCGCAAGACGCCGGTGTTGTGTGGCAACGCCTTCGGTTTTATCGGCAACCGCATCTACAACGCCTACCGCAAACAATGCGAATTCATGCTCGAAGACGGAGCCTGGCCGGAAGACGTGGACCAGGCACTGGAAGCCTTTGGCTTTGCCATGGGGCCGTTCGCGGTGGCGGACTTGTCGGGGCTGGACATTGCCTGGCGCATGCGCCGGGCCAGTGCAGCCACACGTGACCCGCGCGAACGCTACGTTGGCGTTCTTGACGCCTTGTGCGAGATGGGCCGCTTGGGTCGCAAGTCGGGTTCGGGCTATTACAGCTACTTTGACGGAAAAAAGAGCCAAGCGACAGACGCCACGGCGCGCCAATGCATTGAGGCCGCATCGCGGCAGCGCGGCATAGTGCGCACGACACTTGAGCCCGCTGCCATGCAGCGCCGCGCCTTGCTGGCCATGCTCAACGAGGCGGCGTTGCTGCTCGCCGAGAGTGTGGCGCAGCGGGCCAGCGATATTGATGTGGTGCTGGTACAAGGCTACGGATTTCCGCGCTCGCAGGGCGGGCCGGTCTTCTGGGCACGCCAGCAAGACCGACAAGCACTCGAGCATGACTTACGACACTTGGCAGCCAGCTCGGGCTACGGCTTTACCGTGGCAGACCTCACCCAGCTCTTGACGGCCTGAACGGCCCACGTTTTGGAAACCCTATGAACAACGCATACATCTGCGATGCCATTCGCACCCCCTTTGGCCGCTATGGCGGAGCCCTGTCTTCGGTGCGCACCGACGATCTGGCGGCGATACCGATCCAGGCGCTGATGGCACGCAACCCCCAGGTGGATTGGGGTGCGCTGGACGATGTACTGCTGGGGTGTGCCAACCAGGCCGGGGAAGACAACCGCAATGTGGCGCGCATGGCAGTGCTGCTTGCGGGCCTCCCGGATGTGGTACCTGGCGCCACCATCAACCGTCTGTGCGGCTCCAGCCTTGACGCCGTAGGCAGTGCGGCCCGGGCCATCAAGAGCGGGGAAGTTTCCTTCATGATTGCCGGAGGCGTGGAGAGCATGAGCCGTGCTCCCTTTGTCATGCCCAAGATGGACAGCGCCTTTGGCCGCAACAATGCCGTCTACGACACCACCATCGGCTGGCGCTTTGTGAACCGCCGGATGCAGGAGCAATTCGGCACCGACTCCATGCCCGAGACCGCTGAGCATGTTGCACAAGAATTCGGCATCACACGCGACGCGCAGGACCGCATGGCGCTATCGAGCCAGATGAAGGCGGTGGCCGCACAACAGAGGGGGTACTTCGATACGGAAATCACCCCAGTGCGCATTGCCCAAAAGAAGGGCGACGTCATCGTGGTGTCTGTCGATGAACACCCCCGTGCCACCTCACTGGAGGCGCTGGCCAAGCTCAAGCCCATTGTGCGGCCCGATGGAACGGTGACAGCGGGCAATGCCTCAGGCGTGAACGATGGCGCCTGTGCGCTCCTGCTTGCCAGTGACGATGCCATCGTGCGTCATGGCCTCGCGCCGCGTGCGCGGGTGGTGGGCATGGCCACAGCCGGGCTGGCTCCGCGCATCATGGGTTATGGCCCGGCACCGGCCACACGCAAAGTGCTTGCGGCGACCGGTCTGACCTTGGCGCAGATGGATGTGATGGAGCTCAACGAAGCGTTTGCTGCGCAGGGATTGGCAGTGTTGCGCGAACTAGGCGTGGCCGACGACGATGCACGCGTGAATCCCAACGGGGGTGCCATCGCGCTGGGCCACCCTCTGGGTGCCAGCGGCGCCCGCCTGGTCACAACCGCGGTCAATCAACTGCACCGCACAGGTGGCCGCTACGCCCTCTGCACCATGTGCATTGGCGTAGGGCAGGGGATTGCACTGGTCGTGGAGAGGGTTTGATGGAGAGTCAACCCCGCCGCAGATCGAGCGTAAACGGAAACTCCTTGCTGCCGGGCACGTTGATGGTGGCCGGTGGAATGTGCATGGCGCCTGGTGTGTGGCCGGTGGTGGTGAAGCGGGTTAGACGGCGGCTTTCGGCCTCGAAGGAGTTGACCGGGAAGTTCTCGTAGCTCAGGCCACCGGGGTGGGTCACGTGGTATTGGC
>CAJBVC010000412.1 GCA_903958915.1 uncultured beta proteobacterium | reverse complement strand
GGATCGGGTCTTGGAGACGCTCAGGCCGGGCGGGCTGTTTTTTCTGGGTACTGCCGAGGGGCGAGTGCCTTGCAAAACGCCGCTGGTGACGGTACAGCCTGGCGCCTACCGCAAGGCATGATGTACATGAAATCGAGTGACACATGGTAAAGCACTTGCGCAGGGCGCGTGCCATTCCCGGCGGCTTTGCCATGGCGGTTGAACTGATGCCTGGAGACGTCGCCCTTGGGCAGGCCGGTGACCAGCTGAAAACGCTGCTGGGTTCGTGCGTTTGCGTCATCCTGACCGACCCGCGGCGAACGGTCGGCGCCATGTGCCATATCGTCCACGTGGGTAAAGCTACGGGTGCCAACGCCAGGAACACAGCCTTTGGCGAGGCTGCCATGCGCGACATGTTTGCACGATTGCGCGCCGTGGGCATCCGCCCAGAGCAATGCGATGCCTATGTCTTTGGCGGCGGCAACATGTTTCCCAAGCTTTTTGATGTGCGGCATGTCGGCGATGCCAACGTGGATTGGGTGCTGGATTTCCTGCACGACCATGGCATCCATATTGTTGACCATTGCCTGGGCGGCAACGGCTACAGAAAAGTTTCGTGGACCGTAGGAACCGGCGAACCGCTGGTGGAGACGGTTTTTGCAGAGCAAGAGGGGATTTGATGAGTGTCAAGGTTTTTGTGGTGGACGATTCTGCTGTGGTGCGCCAGGCGTTGGCCCATATGTTGTCGGGCAACCCTGAGGTCGAACTGATTGGCAGTGCCCCCAATCCTCTGCTGGCAATGGACATGATTCGCAAGAATCCACCGGATGTGCTGTTGCTGGATATTGAAATGCCCGGCATGGATGGGTTGACGTTTTTGCGCCAGATCATGTCCAGCAACCCCATCCCCACTGTCATCTGCTCCACCCTGTCTACGGAGGGAAGCAAGGTGGCACTTGAGGCCTTGTCTTCCGGCGCGGTGGCGGTGTTGGCCAAACCCAAATTGGGGCTCAGGCAGTTTTTGGACGATTCCCGCCGCGAAATGATTCAAACGCTCAAAACTGCTGCAAAGTCCCGTCCGCGGGGGCGACCCGCTGCCATGGACGATGCCCTGCACAAGATTGCCGCGGCGCGTGTGCCTGTGCTCAGTTCGGTGCATGCGTTTGCCATGAACAAACCGGTGGTTATTGGCAGCTCGACCGGTGGCACCCAGGCGCTGGAGTTGGTGCTGACCAGTCTGCCAGCGGATGCTCCGGGCATCGCCATCACGCAACACATGCCGGAAAAATTCACTGCCATGTACTCCAAGCGGCTCGATGGCATATGTGCCATGAACGTGCGCGAAGCCAAAGATGGTGATCGGCTCGAGCGCGGAGTAGTACTGATTGCGCCCGGCGGGTTGCACATGCAACTACGCAAGAGTGCCGGTCAGTACTTTGTGACCGTGGTCGACGGTCCGCCAGTGAACCGGCACAAACCTTCGGTGGATGTGCTTTTTCGGTCAGCGGCGGAATGTGGTGGTCGTGATGTGCTGGGAATCATCCTCACAGGCATGGGTGACGACGGTGCGCGAGGGATGAAAGTGTTGCACGACGGTGGCGCCAGAACCATCGCCCAGAACGAGGAGACCTGTGTGGTGTTTGGTATGCCCAAGGAAGCCATCAAATTGCAGGCGGTGGACGATATCCTGCCACTGGAACAGGTAGCCCGCGCT
>CAJBVC010000411.1 GCA_903958915.1 uncultured beta proteobacterium | reverse complement strand
GCGCACTGGCTGGGCAGGCGCGCGGCAAGGCCTTGCAGAAGACGACGAAACATCCAGCCAATATACTCGCGCATCCTGTTTTCCGGCCTTATGCCCACCGAACTTCCTCCCACCATTGATCCTGTTGCTGCCCGGCGCTGGGCGCGGCGTTTGCTGCCTTCTTCAGCCTGGCTGCACGAGGAAGTGGCGCGGCGCATGGAGGAGCGGCTGGACTTAATGACCCTGCAGCCCAAGACCTGGGTGCATTGGGAGCCTTTGCGGGGCGGCATGCAGGCGCATGCACTGCTGCAGCGACGCTACCGAAAATCGGAGTGTTTTATGCTGCTGGAGCACGCCGAACATGCGCAAGCAGCTATCAAAAACGTAGCGCTGCCGTGGTGGAAACCAGCGCGCTGGCAGGGACCGGTGACCCAAACGAAGTCGCCGTCGGCACCGGTGCAGATGGTGTGGGCCAACATGGCGCTGCATATGGCCTCGGACCCCCATGCAATGATCGCGCGGTGGCATGCGCTCCTCGATACCGGTGGGTTCTTGATGTTCTCCTGCCTGGGGCCAGACACCTTGCGCGAGCTCAGACAGCTGTATTCCCGGATGGACTGGCCCGCGCCCAGCCATGAGTTCACCGATATGCACGATTGGGGTGACATGCTGGTGCGCGCCGGCTTTGCCGATCCGGTGATGGACATGGAGCGCATTACCCTGACCTATGACACCCCTGCTGCGCTTTTGCATGAGCTGCGTGGTCTGGGCCGCAATCTGCACGTGCAGCGTTTCGCCGGACTGCGCGCACGCGCCTGGAAGAAACACCTGGAAGCGACAGTGCACACGCAACTGGCCGAGGAATCCCACGCCGGGCGGCTTGCACTGAGCTTCGAAGTGATCTACGGACATGCCTTCAAGCCTGCGCCGCGCATCGCAATGCAGGCACAAAGTCATGTGCCATTGGAAGACTTCAAGGCCGCGCTCAAGAAGGGCAAAAGCACGCTGGCCAGCGGATGAAGACAACGGTGCAAACATCCCGCTATACTCGCCGAACCTTTTTTTCAGCACCGAACGGACCGAGAAAACCATGAGCAACCCGCAGCAGCAGGCAGACACAGCAGAATTGGAAGGGCATGCGCTGGTCGCTGGAGCTGCTCGCGTCGTAGGCATCACTGCAGTGGTGACGTTGATTGTTATCGGGGCGCTGATTTCATTGGCGGTGTTGTTTTCTCCGCCGGACAAGCCAAATCCAAATCTGGCCGAGCAGGCGGTGACCAAGCGAATTGCCAAGGTCGGAACGCTGCAATTGCAGGACAACACCCCGCGCGAGCCCAAAACCGGTGAGCAGGTCTACACCGTGCAGTGTGGAACATGTCACGCCGCTGGCGCCTTGGGCTCTCCCAAGTTTGGCGACAAGGCGGCATGGTCCGCTCGCAACAGCAAAGGGTTGGAGGCACTGCTGACTTCCGCGCTCAAGGGAAAGAATGCCATGCCGCCGCAAGCGGGTGGCAGCTATGACGAACTGGAGATTGCGCGTGCCGTGGTCTACATGGCCAATGGCAGTGGGGCGAAATTTCCAGAACCCAGTGCCAAGTCGCCAGCGCCCTCCAAATAACAACTTGGATCTCACCCCCAACACCATCTGACAGACTCCAATGAAACTATTTCAAATTGTGCGCTGTGCATTGCTGGTCGCCTGTGCTGCAACGCAGTCTGTGTCTGCACAGGACGTCAAAGGTAACCCCGCCGCGGGCGAGAAGAAGGCGGCGCAATGCATTGGTTGCCACGGTATTCAAGGCTACCGCGCAAGCTTCCCTGAAATTTATCGGGTACCGATGATTTTTGGCCAGAGTGAAAAGTACATTGTTTCGGCCCTGGGTGGCTACAAGCGCGGTGAGCGCAAACACCCGACGATGCGTGGGGTAGTGGACAATCTGAGCGACCAGGATATTGCCGATTTGGCGATGTACTACGCGTCGACCAAGACGCCGTCGCATGCGCCGTCGGCTTCCGGAAATCCCGTGGACTCGCAAGCCGCCATGGCGTTGGTCCAGAAAGGTGGTTGCGTTGCCTGCCACGGTGAGAACTTCAGTAAGCCGGTCGACCCTGCGTACCCCAAGATTGCCGGGCAATATGCGGACTACCTTGCCGTCGCCCTCAAGTCCTACAAAGTCGAGGGCGGCACGGTGGTGGGTCGCGCAAATCCGATCATGGGTGGCATGGTCAAGCAGTTTTCCAATGACGAACTTCGCCTGATTGCCAATTACGTGGCGTCATTGCCAGGGGACCTGGAAACCATACCGCAAAAGAGGTTCAGATAAGGTATTTTTACAATTTCCCGAATACAACTTCGGGTTGCGAAACCCATAGCGCCGCTGCTAGCGCGTCCAGAATTTAGGATTGGAATTTGTGGTCATGACAAGAATACATAAAGAGGCAAAGGGTACGAAGGCGTCATTCCTGGGGGGCGTGCTGCTAACCTTGTCGTCTGGTTTGGCACATGCATTACAGGACCTTCCCGGAGGTCCTGCGGTCAACCAACTCAACCTGCATCCCGCCGTGACAAAGATCGCAGAGAGCCAGGCATGGTTGCATTGGTTCATGCTGATCATTTGTGCCATCATTTTTGTGATGGTGTTCTCAGTGATGTTTTACTCCATCTGGAAACACCGCAAGTCGGTCGGGCACAAGGCTGCGGATTTCCATGAATCCGTGGTGGTGGAGGTGATCTGGACCGCTGTGCCCTTCCTGATAGTGATTGGAATGGCGTGGCCGGCAACCAAGGTGATCATCGCCATGAAAGACACCACCAATGCCGATCTGACCATCAAAGTTACGGGCATGCAGTGGCGCTGGGGCTATGACTACCTTCGCGGTGAAGGTGAAGGCATTGGCTTCATCTCGGCGCTGGACCGGTCCCAGCGTGAACTGTCCGATGAGGGGGGTCCCAAGAGTGGCGAACCGGTGGTGGACTATCTGCTCAAAGTCGACAAACCCTTGGTGGTTCCGGTCGGACGCAAGGTTCGTATCATCACCACGGCCAATGACGTGATTCACTCATGGGCGGTACCCTCGTTCGGGGTTCACCAGGATGCCATCCCCGGGTTTGTTCGGGACACCTGGTTTTTGGCCGAAAAAGAGGGTGACTACTACGGGCAGTGCGCCAAGATTTGCGGCAAGGAACATGCCTACATGCCGATCCACGTGAAGGTGCTGTCAACGCGTGACTACACCGCATGGGTGGACGGCGAGAAGAAAAAAATGGCCGCCTTGGCGGACGATCCCAGCAAAGTATGGGTACTGGCGGAACTGGCCAAGCGCGGTGAAAAGGTCTACGCCGCCAATTGCGCCGCATGCCATCTGCCCACCGGCAAGGGCCAGGCGGCCATCAAGCCCTTGGACGGATCTCCCATCGTTCTGGATGCGAACCACGCAATGCAGATTGAGTTATTGCTCAAGGGCCGCAATGCGATGCCTTCGTGGAAGGCGCTGAGTGATACGGATATTGCAGCAGTCATCACTTACACCAAGAATAACTGGTCCAATAGGACCGGTCAGCTGGTGCAGCCTGCGGAAATAACACTGGCACGCAAATAGCGTTCCTCTGAAACTGATCGAATTGCGAAGGAAACACGAGATGAGCGCCGTTTTAGACCACCCCCCTGTCCATGGCCAACACGGTCATGCCGGGCATGATGATCACCACGCCCCCGCTGGCTGGCGTCGGTGGGTGTATGCCACCAACCACAAGGACATTGGCACGCTGTACCTGCTGTTCAGTCTGACGATGTTCATGCTTGGCGGTGTGCTGGCGTTGCTGATTCGGGCGGAGTTGTTTCAACCGGGCCTGCAGTTTGTGAATCCTGAGCTATTCAATCAGTTGACCACCATGCACGGTCTGATCATGGTGTTTG
>CAJBVC010000410.1 GCA_903958915.1 uncultured beta proteobacterium | reverse complement strand
TTCACTTCGTCGTAGATTTCAGCAATGTTGTCGGTCTCGATCGCCAGCTCCGGGCGGTCCAGGGCGGCCAACTCGGCGTTTTGCATCAGGTACACCTTGGCACCGTCGCGTCCCAGCACCGAAATGGAAGCGTCCTGGTGCAGCACCTGAAATCCCAGGCAACGGACAAACAGGTCCAGCCCGACTCTGATGTCGGCGTAAAAGACTTTGGGGATCAGTGTCAGCAGCATATTCAGCCTCGCATGTGGCAGGGCACAGGATCGGCCCGGCGCTACAGTGTGCCCTAAGGCAGATCGGCCTGCAGCTCGCGGGGATTGGCGGCCAGTGCGCGGGTACCGGTCAGGATCATGCGCACCATGACCACGAGTTGCTCGCTGAGTTCGGGCAATTTGTCGTCCGGCAAGTCCATGGCAGTCGCGCCCATGGCAAACACCAGTCGCGTAATGGCCTTGGCGGTGAGGGCCGGCTCGTACAGGCCGGTGCGGTTGGCGGCGGCCAGGCGAATCAGGTCCCGCTGCAACTCCTCCTCAAAGAAGTTGAGCTGTCGGTCCACCGCCTGCTTGAAAGCGTCGGACCCCACGGTTCCTTCGCGCAACAGGATATGCAGCAGGCGGTCGTCGCTACGCAACTGCGTCATGAAGGCTTCCACGGAACCGCGCACCACACTGCGGTTGGTGCGGGCACGTTGGCGCGCTTCGCCAATGATCTGCCGCAGGGAACTTCCCGCCATTTCAATCAGCGCCACCGCGAGTTCGTCCATATCCCGGAACTGGCGGTAGAAACTGTTGGGGGCAATGCCGGCTTCGCGCGCCACCTCGCGCAGGCTGAGCGACGACACACTGCGGTGCGGCCCCAGCAGCTTGATAGCCGCTGCAAGCACGTCCTCACGTGAAATGACGGGCTTGCGGCCCGCGGCACTCGGCGTCGTCACGAAGATGTCAGGTGCGGTAATGCTTGTCATGAAGCCGACATGGTAACGGATAATAATTAATATACAACCGTATAGACGGGCGTCTCAATATCTGTATACTCGCCTCACATTTTTGGAACTTGCATGAAACGCGTGGACGACTTTCGCTTGCAGCTGGGAAAAAACGAATTGGTGCCCATCATCGTTGGGGGCATGGGCGTGGACATTTCCACCGCCGAACTGGCGCTGGAAGCCGCGCGTCTGGGCGGCATCGGACACATCTCCGATGCGTTGGTACACGATGTGTCAGACCGGCGCTTTGACACTGAGTTCGTCAAGGAAAAGACCAAGTTCTACAAGCACAACATCGACAACTCGGACAAAAGCATCATCCAGTTTGATCTGGGCAAGTTAGCCGAAGCCACCCGTCTGCACGTGGGCCGAACCATGGATGCCAAGACGGGCAACGGGCTGGTGTTCCTGAACTGCATGGAAAAGCTGACCATGAATGGCCCCCGCGAAACCCTGCAAGTGCGGCTGAATTCAGCGCTGGACGCTGGCATTGACGGTATTACCCTGAGCGCGGGTCTGCACCTGGGCTCTTTTGGACTGATGGCCGAACACAAGCGTTTTCGGGATGCCAAGCTGGGCATCATCGTGTCGTCGGTGCGTGCCTTGCAGCTGTTTTTGCGCAAGACGGCGCGGCTCAACCGCCTGCCTGACTATGTGATCATCGAAGGCCCCCTGGCAGGTGGGCACCTGGGCTTTGGCATGGACTGGGCGCAGTATGACCTGGCCACCATCGTGGGCGAAGTGGCGCAGTTCCTCAAGGCCGAGCAGCTTGACATTCCACTGGTGGCCGCAGGGGGCATCTTTACGGGCACCGATGCGGTCAACTTTTTGCAAAATGGTGCCGCGGCGGTGCAAGTGGCGACGCGCTTCACCATTGCCAACGAGTGCGGTCTGCCGGACAAGGTGAAACAGGAGTACTTCAAGGCCAGCGAGGAAGACATCATTGTCAACGGCGTGTCGCCCACCGGGTATCCGATGCGTATGCTGAAAAACACACCGGCGATTGGCTCGGGCATTCGGCCCAACTGCGAGGCTTATGGATACCTGCTTGACGGTGCGGGTGGTTGTGCCTATATCAATGCGTACAACGCGCAGATTGTGCTGCATCCGGATGGCAAGAATATCTCTGTGCAGGACAAGACTTGCCTGTGTACCCACATGCGCAACTACAACTGCTGGACCTGCGGCAGTACCACCAACCGACTGAAAGACACCACTTGGCGCAATGCCGACGGTAGCTACCAGACACTGAGCGCGGAGCACATCTTTCGCGACTACCAGTTCAGCGTGGACCAGCAAATCGCCTTGCCACAGGCTATGCCACTGGCCGCCTGAAGCACTTGCGGCTGGTGTGCAGCCGCTCGCCCATGGCGCCGCAGTGATAATCGGCGCCTATGGAAATACTTGGTTTCTTTATTGATTTCATCCTCCACGTAGACAAGTACCTGGAGGCATTTGTGCAGAACTACGGCACGTGGGTGTATGCGTTACTGTTTCTGGTGATTTTTGTGGAAACCGGTGTGGTGGTCATGCCTTTTCTGCCGGGCGATTCACTGCTTTTTGTGGTGGGCGCGATGTGCGGTGCCGGGCTCATGGACTATTCGCTGTCGGTCGGCTTGCTGTTTGCCGCAGCCATCCTGGGAGACCAGTCGAACTACCAGATCGGGCGCTTTTTCGGACCCAAAGTCTTTCAGTGGGAAGACTCGCGCTATTTCAACAAGAGGGCCTTTGACCAGGCCCATGCCTTTTACGAAAAATATGGTGGCATCACCATTATTGCAGCGCGCTTTATGCCGTTCCTGCGTACCTTTGCTCCATTTGTCGCGGGCGTGGC
>CAJBVC010000409.1 GCA_903958915.1 uncultured beta proteobacterium | reverse complement strand
TGTGTCATTTTTTGGTATTTTTCATGAAGTTAAAAGATAGCGTGCATATAGGAGAGGGTTGACCTACTGAATCTACCACCAAGCCTAAGGTATGTATTGCCGGTTGTGCGTATTGATCTATGATTTTTGTAGCAAATTGGCAACTCCCGCGGGGTCAAGTGGGGCAAAGTTATCCAGCCGCTGGAAGTCGGATATGGTTTCAACCAGCTGTTTCACGGCAAGGCGCTCGGGGTCGGTCAGATGCGGGTTCCAGCAGTCCATCAGCAGAATCATGCGGGTTGACGCGGAGCGGTTCCACGCTTCGTGCTGGAAGGTATCGTCAAACATCATCAGTTCGCCCTCTGTCCAGCAATGTTCGCCACCGTCGACGATACGGAGCGCGCAATCGCTGGGCACCAGAAGCGGCAGATGCATCACCAGGCGGGTGTTGGTTACGCCGTAGTGCGGCATGATGTGGGAACCGGGCGACAACACCGAAAAGCAGATCTCTGGGGCCTGGTCGGCAATGCGACAGAGTTCGATCGACTCCAGGGCTGCACTGGTTTGGGGACAGCGGACATGGTTTTCGTCAAACCGTTGCCCATGCCGGTAGAAAAATAGTGCTTCCCACGAGGGCCGTGGACCGGCGCCCTGCAGGTACTCCTCTACCTTGCTGCCCGCTGGAAACTCCAGAAAATCCGCAAGACGCTGGTCTTCTTTCAACACGCGGATGGCTTCGGAGCGAATACCGGGGTAGGAATCCAGCAATTGCTGCGCCCACGGTTGCAGAAACGGGTCATGGTACGGGCCTGGCGGCAAGTCCGGAAAGTAGAAAAACTTGGGCCGCTGCCGCGCATCGGCCGGCGACGCATCCCATTCGCCCAGGTAGCCTTGCACGGCCCGGTCTACGCGGCTTAACACCCCTGTACCTACCTCCTGACGAAGGGACTCATAAGAATTCAAAAACAATTCCCGACTGCCCTGGTGCAAAGCTTCCGCAGCCTGCGTCACTGGTGCAAGCAGATGCGGTGGTGTTGTATCAGCACCCAGCCAAATCCCGGCCCGGTGCGCGCGGTTGATCGCCTGGTACCAGGCACGTAAAGCTCCCAGCGCATCGCCCGCGTGCTTGCGCAACCAGCCCAGCATGAGCCACGCTTCAGAATTGGCTGGTAGCCGGTAAAGCACTGCCTCGACGATTTTGCGCGCCTCCCGGGACTGTCCCGACGCGATGAGGACTTCCGCAAAACGCATGAACACCGGTGCTTCCCCAGGGTGCAACTGCATCGCCTGCTGAAAAAACTGTATCGCGCGCTCGATGTCGTCACGCAGCAACGCGAGTTCCGCGATAGCGGTCAAAGCTTCCAGACTTTGCGGCCACTCTTTCAATATAGCCAGGTAGCGAAACTCGGCCTGCAGCACTTCGCCGGAACGCACAAAGTCATTGGCTTGCTGTAGCCGATCGGCCAGTGGATTGGTTGACATGGTGTTGGATGAGGTCTCGCCCGCATTGATTTGTCAGGCAGTCGCATGGTAGCCCAATGCAACACATTACAGGCTCAAGTCAGCCTGATGTATTGTGTTGTGCGACTGCAACTGAGACAACAATAAATTCATAAGTAGAAACCCTCAATGGAAGCGGCTTGGATTTACTGAAACCACAAGTGCGAGTCGCACGACTGAGAATTTACTTAATTAAATCAAAGGCTTACGATTCTTTACCCGATTGCAGTGGCATTTTTTCGAATTGCTTTCGGACGATTTCGATAACCTGACGGTTACATCTGTTTACGAAGACTGGCGAAAATGGGTGTCGTTCCAGATTTCGGCGCTGGCATGCTTTATGCGTGTGCTTGGCGTTGGTTTGGCGCTGCCTCAGCAATCAGGCTGGGCAGTAATTTCTTTTTTGGAGAATTCATGAAACAAAAGGCTCCCAATTTCCGCCGTAGCGCATTGGCTCGGTCGGTACTTCTTGCTTGTGGCGCAACCGCTACGGTCTTGGCAATGCAACCTGCGGTTGCACAAACAGAGCCCTCTTTGCAACGTGTCGAAGTGACTGGCTCGCGTATCAAGCGCGCTGAGACAGAAGGCGCATTGCCTATCACCACCATCAAACGCGAAGAACTGGAAGCCAGCGGCGCAACCAGCGTGGCTGAGTTCATGCGCTCGTCAACTTTTTCTTCGTCTGGCAACTTCCGCCCCCAGTCGGGCAGTTCCGCACAATCCACTTCAACGATTGACCTGCGTGGCCTGGGCTCCCAGCGTACGCTGGTTCTATTGGATGGCCGCCGCCTGCCCAAATCACCCAGCCTGGGTGATTCGGTCGATTTGAACTCGGTCCCTATGGCCGCGGTTGAGCGCATTGAAATCCTGACCGATGGTGCATCGGCCGTGTATGGATCTGACGCCATCGGCGGCGTGGTCAACATCATTACCCGCAAAGACTTCGAAGGCGTGGCTTTGTCGGGCGGCTACACAAAACCAGGCCTCGCTGGCGGCGAAAAGAAAGAAACTGCCATCCTCTTGGGTGTAATGGGTGAAAAGGGCAAGATCCTGATGGGAATGGGCACCGAGAGCCGTGGCATGGTGTTTACACGTGACAGGCCATGGGGCAGCGTTCTTGGGGTTTCTTCTTTCGGCAACAATTACAACAAGGCTGGCGTGGGCTACACGTCGATGGGCAACCTCAAGGGCGACCCAAAAATTGGGTGTGACCAAGGAGCGTTCTACGTAACTTCCTCTGGTAGCTGCTCGTTCAACTTTAACGCGGTAGCCGCAGACGAAGCAAGCATCGACCAGACTTCGTTTTTTGCACGCGGTGAGTACAAAATCGCCACCGACTGGAGCGCGTACTTTAATACTTCGTTAACCAGCAAGAACAGTTTTGGCCGTTATGCGCCGGCTCTGGGCCAGTTCACGATTCCAGGAAACACCCCCAACAACCCGACCGACAAGACCATCACAGTGCGTCACCGTTTCGCCGCAGGCGGTAACCGCGACAACACGTTTGATGACACGCTCAAAGGCGTGACGATGGGCGTACAGGGCAATCTCACCAAGAGCATCGAACTGGATGCAGGCGTCAATTTGATAGACGCCAATTCGAACAACATTGGCAAGAATTACCTGCTCATCTCGGCAATCGAAGCCAATGCGGCGAATGGCAGCTACAACCTGTTTAATCCGTTTGGAAATTCCGAGGACATTCTGAATTCCATGCGGGTCACGACGTCGGTGCAGGCTTTCTTCAAGCAGAAAGAAGCCTATGCACAGGCGACCGTGTATGACCTGTTCAAGCTCGGCGGTGGCGGTTCTTCGCTTGTCCTGCGCACGGAAACCCGCAACGAAAACTACAACCAGCAGTACGACTCGCTGTCGGAAGCTGGTGTGGTGGGCGGCTCTGCGGGTAACTCCTCGGCCGGTGAGCGGGACGTGAGTTCTGCGTCGTTTGAGTTGTTGATGCCGATCGTCAAGGATCTCGAAGTAACTGTAGCTGGCCGGTACGAGAAGTACTCTGACTATGGCAACGACTTCTCGCCCAAGGCCGCTGTACGTTGGCAGCCCACGAAGACTCTGACGTTGCGTGGTTCCATTGGTAAGGGCTTTGCTGCTCCAAGTCTGCCAATCTTGAACTCAAAGGAAACCTACTCCGCCGAATCGGTGTTTGACCCTGCAACCTGCGTGCTGTTTGGTGGCCAGTCCAGCAAACCCGTTGCTGGCCGTCCGGCAACCGCTGGCCTGACCCCTTCCAACGACTGCTCCGGCAACAAGCTGGTGCAGGTCGACACCTACACCACGTCGAACAAGTCACTGAGCTCTGAAAAGTCGGACCAGTTCTCTATGGGTGCAGTGTGGGATGCCACTAACTGGCTGAGCGCCAAGATTGACTACTCCAACATCAAGATCAAGGACAAGATCACCCTGATCGGCGCAACCGCACTGGTGGACCGTACAACTGGCCAAAGCTCGCTGCCCGTTCCTGCTGGTTTGTATGTGCGTCGCGACGCAACCGGTGCCATTGAACGCATCCAGGCCGGTTACGCCAATGAAGGTGAAATCGACGCCAAGTACATTGATATGAGCGTTACCGCCAAGTGGAAGGCTGCCGGTATGGGTAGCTTCGACCACGAGCTGCGTTACGCCCGCGTCCTCAATCTGGTCAATTCCGGACAGGAGCAGGTCGGCCTCTTGGGACTGCCAAGAGAGCGTGCAACGCTGGGTAATGGCTGGCGTCTTGGTGACTTTGGCGTGAACTGGAACCTCAACTGGATTGGGCCGAATGGAACCGATGAAGGGCAAGTTGTCAGCGCTTACATTACCCACGACATACAAGGAACCTGGACTGTCCGCAAGAACACCAAGCTCACGGTCGGTGTAGTGAACGCCACAGGTCAGATGCCAGAACTCGTGGCCTACGACGGCCGCAACTTCAACTTCTACCTGTACGACGGCTATGGTCGTCAGCCATATGTCCGCTTGGATCACAAGTTCTGATCGAGGCTGATACTGTCAAGCAAAAGGGGAGGCAATTGCCTCCCCTTTTTTTGTCCGGCCCCGGCTTCGATCTTCGAAAGTCGGGCGCCAGGATTCTGCCTATTTGCCTTGCTTGATGGCTATCTCGTCTTCTTCCCGGAACCTCCGGTTGGAGCAATCAGCCGCATAGTCTTCACGCAGATCGCTCACTTTTTCAGCTTCGGTGACCAATTGTTGATTGCGCGCATTCCACTCGGCGATGGATGCCTCCAGTTCCTTGCCGCGCGCATTGAACTTGGCGACTGCCGCCTCATAGACAGCAAAGGCGCTGTCGCGCTTTGCGAGAGCCTCCTTATTGCGTTCCATCAAAGGGGCTTGCTCCCCCTTGATCTGCTTCAAGCGCCGTTGGGCGACCTTCGAGTCGCTCTTTTTTTCCAGATCGTCTAGCTCCTCGTTCCATTGCTGAATCTCTTTGGACAACTCGCGCACTGCGGTATCGGTCTTCTGCACAGCTGCTTTGTGGGTTTCAACGTCGGCCCGCAATGCGGCTAGTTCCGCTTTGGCCGGATCAATTTTGAGCCGATCCTGGTCCAGTACGGCCTTGGACTGCTCCAGCGCCGAATTCAACGTCTTGATGGTGTCGGGCAGCTTCATGCAGCGGCGCAATTCATCCCGGGTCATCATGCTCTTGGACGCCGCCGCTTTCGGTGCAACCGGCGCTGCAGCCTGAGACCAGGCA
>CAJBVC010000408.1 GCA_903958915.1 uncultured beta proteobacterium | reverse complement strand
TGGGCAGCTCTAACGCCTGTGGCGTAATGTGCCATACCGACCAGTTGGAAACCTATGCCGAGTCGGTGCATGGCAAGGAAATTCTGGAGTAGAAGAACGCCAAGGCTGCTGTCTGTTCAGACTGCCATAGCGCCCATGGGGTCGCTGGCAGTTCCAGTGACCCGTTCAAGCTGGCTGTGTCCTCGAAGTGCGGCAATTGCCACGAAGCCCAGCTGAAGTCCTACAAATCGACTTACCACGGCAAGATCGTGACGCTCGGGTATTCGAACACCGCCAAGTGCTACAACTGCCACGGCTCGCACGATATTGCGCGCCACGACGACAAAGCCTCTACTGTCCACGTGGACAACCGCTTGAAGACCTGCCGTACCTGCCACAACGGCAAGAAGGCGGGTGAGGCGCCCGCGGGTTATGTGTCGTTCCAGCCCCACGGCCACGGCGGTGATTTCGCCAAGTACCCCCAGATCTGGGTGGCCTGGCAGATCATGATCCAGTTGCTGGTGGGCACTTTCGGCTTCTTCTGGCTGCATACCGCGCTGTGGTTCTACCGCGAATACAAGGAACGCAAAGCCAATGCAGGAAAGCCGCATATCAAGCCCGACCCGACGACGGTGAAGTACGCTGGCAAGCATGTGCGTCGCTTTAGTCCGGTGTGGCGTCTGGCGCACATCACCTTCGCATTGAGTCTGATGGCGTTGACACTGACCGGCATGCCGATGTTCTATCCGGATGCGCCCTGGGCTTCGGCCATCATGAACGGTCTGGGTGGTCCTCAGGTGGCGGGCAATATCCACCGGGTCTGCGCGGTGATCTTTGCCGGCGTGTTCTTCTGGCACCTGTTCTATATTGCATGGCGCATTGGCCGTGACTGGAAGAATTTCAAGGTGTTTGGCCCCAATTCCATGGTGCCCAACCTGCAGGACGGCTTGGACATGCTGGGCATGTTCCGGTGGTTCTTTGGCCTGGGCCCACGTCCCAAGTTTGACAAGTGGACCTATTGGGAGAAGTTTGACTACTGGGCTCCATTCTGGGGTGTCACCATCATCGGTGTCAGCGGCCTGATGATGTGGCTGCCTGGCGTGTTTGGCGCATTCCTGCCGGGCTGGGTGTTCAACGTGGCGGCCATCTTCCACGGCGAGGAGGCCTTCCTGGCGGTGGTGTTCCTGTTCACGGTGCACTTCTTCAACAACCATTTCCGTCCTGACAAGTTCCCGGTCGAAGTGGTGATGTTCACCGGCACGTTCTCGCTGGAAGAGTTCAAGCATGAACACACCGTCGAGTACGACCGCCTGGTCGCGACAGGCGAGCTGGAGAAGTATCTGGTGGATGCACCCTCACCAGGGCGCATTGCTGCAGCCAAGGTATTTGGCTTCGTGCTGATTGCCTGCGGGCTGACTCTGTTGACGCTGGTGGGTATCGGATTCTTTACGAGCCTCTAGCGAGTGGACGGAAAAGGGTCGCTGATGCGGCCCATTGATAGTGCTTTGTAAGAAAACGACGCCCACTTGGTGTAGAGTGGGCGTCGTTTTGTACTTAACAAGGTTCTTTTGTGCGTCCCACTGAATCATCCGCGGTTGCCAAGGCTGAAGCGCTGCCTGCGCTTGCTCATGCACCGGTCCCCGAGTATTTGCAGTCGACCTACTGGTGGGCCTATTTGCACCCCCGGGCGGTCCATATTTTTGAGCGGCAGTGGCTGGTCAACCTCATTCTCTGGGGCAATTTCTCCAAACTGCGCGACGCCGCCCTGCAGGAAATGGGCGATGTCATTCACGGCAAAGTCTTGCAGGTGGCCTGTGTGTATGGTGACTTTACCGAGCATCTGGTACGTCGATTAGGCCCTACCGGCACGCTGGACGTGGTGGATGTGGCACCCATTCAGATCAAGAACCTGCAGACCAAGTTGACCAATCCGGAGCATGTGACTGCGTCGTTGCAGGACTCCACCGCGCTGCAGTTTGCTGATGGCAGCCGCGACGCTGTGGTGGTGTTTTTCCTGTTGCACGAGCAACCGGCCGAGGTGCGCGTCAAGACCATCTCCGAGGCCTTGCGTGTTACCAAGCCGGGCGG
>CAJBVC010000407.1 GCA_903958915.1 uncultured beta proteobacterium | reverse complement strand
TTACGAGTACGGCTCGCGCGCAGGCGTGTGGCGCATCCTGCGCGAGTTCCAACAGCGCGGCCTGCCGCTCACCGTGTTCGGTGTCGGCATGGCCTTGCAGCGCCATCCGGAGTTGACCGCTGCGTTCGTGGAACTCGGCCACGAGATCGCCTGCCACGGCTGGCGCTGGATCCACTACCAGAACGTGGATGAAGCCACCGAGCGAGAGCACATGCAGCTCGGCATGGCAGCGATCGAAGAACTGACAGGTCAGCGTGCTCTTGGTTGGTACACCGGGCGCGACAGTCCGCGCACCCGACGTTTGGTGGCCGACTACGGCGGCTTTGAATACGACAGCGACTACTACGGCGATGACCTGCCGTTCTGGATGCGGGTACAAAAAACAGATGGCACGGTGGCCCCCCAACTGATCGTCCCGTACACCCTGGACTGCAACGATATGCGCTTTGCACTGCCACAAGGCTACTCGCACGCCGACCCGTTCTTCCAATACCTGAAGGACACGTTTGACGTTCTATACGCAGAGGGTGACCCGAATGGCTTTAACCGCCCCGCCATGATGAGCATTGGCATGCACTGCCGCCTGCTGGGCCGCCCCGGGCGCATCACCGCGCTGCAGCGCTTTCTGGACCACATCGGCCAGCACGACCGTGTCTGGGTCTGCCGCCGTCTGGACATTGCCCGGCACTGGAAAGCCACCCACCCGTTTCAGGCCTGAAAACCCCAACTCCCTAGGTTTAGACCAACATGCCATTGACACTTGAGCAACTCAACAGCGCAACGCTGGAGGAAGCCACCGACTGGCTGACCGGCCTGTACGAACATTCGCCATGGATTCCCCGCGCCGCGCTGGCGCAGCGGCCGTTTATCAGCCTGGCTCAACTCAAGTTCGCCATGGTCGGCGTGCTCAATGCCGCAGGCATCGAGCCCCAACTGGCCCTGATCCGGGCCCACCCGGAGCTAGCGGGCAAGGCCATGGTGGACAAGAATCTGACTGCTGAATCGGCCAACGAACAAAGCAAGGCGGGTCTTACGCATTGCACGCCGCAGGAGTTCGAGACTATCCAGCAGCTCAACCGCGACTACAACACGCGCTTTGGTTTTCCCTTCATTCTGGCGGTGCGTGGGCCACGCGGGACGGGGCTCTCAAAAGCCGAGATCATTGACACCTTCGAGCGACGCCTGCAAGGTCACCCGGAGTTTGAGCGCCAGGAGTGCATCCGCAACATCCACCGCATCGCAGAAATCCGCCTGAATGACTTGTTTGGTTATACCCCGGCGTTAGGCAACGTGGTGTGGGACTGGCAGGAGGCCTTATCTCAGCACACTGACCCGGGCTACGCTGAACTCGGCCAGCTCACCGTCACCTACCTGACCGAAGCGCACCGCGCATGTGCGCAGCGCATCAGCAAGGACATGCGCCACGCAGGCTGCGACACGGTGCACATTGACGCTGTTGGCAATGTTGTCGGGTGTTACAAAAAAGATAGCGCATTACGCCCTTTAGACGGGGGCTACAGCCCTATTAGTCATAGAACTTTGCTGACCGGAAGCCATTTTGATACGGTGCGAAACGGCGGCAAGTACGACGGACGGTTAGGCATCTACGTGCCGCTGGCCTGCGTGCAGCAGTTGTCCAAGGCCGGAAAACGCCTGCCCTTTGACCTGGAGATCGTGGCCTTTGCCGAGGAAGAGGGCCAACGCTACAAGGCGACTTTTCTGGGTTCCAGCGCACTGACCGGCGACTTCAATCCAGCATGGCTGGATCAGGCGGATGCAGACGGCATCAGTATGCGCGACGCCATGCAGCACGCCGGACTGTGCGTAGACGACATCGCTGGCCTGAAGCGCAATGCAGACGACTACCAGGGATTCGTTGAAGTCCACATCGAACAGGGCCCGGTGCTCAATGAGCTGGACATCCCCTTGGGCATCGTCACCTCCATCAACGCCTCGGTGCGCTATGTCGGCGAGGTCACCGGTATGGCCAGTCACGCCGGCACCACGCCCATGGACCGGCGTCGCGATGCCGCAGGCGCCGTTGCTGAACTGATTCTGTATGTCGAACAACGCGCCGCGCAAGACGGCGACTCGGTTGGCACCGTTGGCATGCTGCAGGTACCCAGCGGCTCGATCAATGTGGTGCCCGGTCGCTGCCAGTTTTCGTTGGACCTGCGCGCACCCACCGACGCGCAACGCGACCGCCTGGACGCGGATGTCCTGAAGGCCGCTCGCGACATCTGCGAGCGCCGCGGAGTACACCTCAGTCTGACCGAGACCATGCGCGCCAGCGCTGCCCCTAGCGCACCTGCGTGGCAAAGCCGGTGGGAAGCCGCCGTGCTGGCACTGGGTGCACCCCTGCACCGCATGCCCAGCGGCGCCGGGCACGATGCCATGAAACTGCATGAAATCCTGCCCCAGGCGATGCTGTTTGTGCGCGGCTTGAACTCCGGTATCAGTCACAACCCGCTGGAATCGACCACCAGCGACGACATGCAACTGGCCGTGGACGCCTTCGCGCATCTGCTCAATGGCCTCGCACAGCCACCGGCCGCATAGTTACGACCCAATCATTTTCTTACTCATCCCACAACCATGAATACCTACCAACAACTCGACGCCTGGATTGACGCCCACTTTGACGAACAAGTGCGCTTTCTGCAGGAGCTGATCCGCGTACCCACCGACACGCCACCGGGTAACAACACACCCCACGCGGACCGCGCGGCTGAGTTGCTGCAGGGCTTTGGTTTTGCCGTCGAGAAGCACGCGGTGCCCGAGGCCGAAGTACGTACCGCCGGTCTTGAAACAATCACCAATCTGGTGGTGCGCCGCGTATATGGCGCGGGCAAGACGGTGCTACTCAATGCCCACGGCGATGTGGTGCCGCCGGGCGAGGGCTGGACCAAAAACCCTTATGGTGGCGAGATCGAGGACGGCAAGATCTACGGCCGCGCATCGGCGGTCAGCAAGTGCGACTTTTCCACCTACGCGTTTGCGGTGCGCGCGCTAGAAGCCGTGGCCAAGCCAACCCAGGGAAGCGTCGAGTTGCTGTTCACCTACGACGAGGAATTTGGCGGCGAGGTCGGTCCGGCCTGGCTACTCAAAC
>CAJBVC010000406.1 GCA_903958915.1 uncultured beta proteobacterium | reverse complement strand
GGTGCTGCCACCAACTCGTCCAGCGAGGCCACTTTCTTGCCAACGTACAGGTCCGCGACATAGACCTTGAATGGTCCTTTGTAGCGGATGCCAGCGCCGTTGAGGGGCAGCTTGGCGCCACCAACCATGGCACTGTCTTCAACTTTGACGCCGGCAATCTCGGTCGTCGCGGCAAGGGCCGCGCTTCCCACGCACACGGCGGTCCACGCCACCAGCAGGGTTCGAGTCAGTTTCATGGGGTCAAGTCTCCAATTTTAATGTGGCGCCATTTTCACCCCAATACGAGGTTGGCCCTATCAGGGTTTTCGCGGACAGTTTTGCTACACTGAGGTTATGTTCATGCATCGCATCTTCAGCACGGGTTGTAACGACCGGGGAGCCTGGCCCTGGCGTACGCAGTTTGTTGCCCACGGCCTGGTGCGCTGATTTCTGCTTGTCCGCCTTGTCAAGTTAGCGCACCCTCCCATTGCCGCCCTGCCAGCCCGGTAGGGGGTCCCCCATTAAAAATCGTCGCGCGAAGCGGCGTTGACAGCGCCAACCGCTCCGGTGAGGCCCAGCATGGAGAAGCATATCGTGATCACAGAAACCGAATTTCAGGCACTTGCCGCGCAGGGCTATAACCGCATCCCGCTGATGGAGCAAGCCTTTGCCGACCTGGAAACCCCGCTATCGCTGTACCTGAAATTGGCACACGGACCTGAGCCTGGCGCATCGGCTGATCCGGCCAACGGACGCTACAGTTTTTTACTGGAGTCGGTGGTGGGTGGTGAGCGCTTCGGGCGTTACAGCTTTATCGGATTGCCGGCGCGCACCTTGGTGCGTGCCAGCGGCTTTGGTGCCAACGCACGGACCGAGGTGGTGACCGAAGGTGTGGTGGTGGAAAGCTCAGGCGAAAACCCGCTGGATTTCATTGCGCAGTACCAAAATCGCTTCAAGGTGGCCTTGCGCCCAGGCATGCCGCGGTTTTGTGGCGGACTGGCGGGCTATTTTGGTTACGATGCGGTGCGCTATATCGAGAAAAAGCTCGAAGCAACCTGCCCCCCGGATGAGCTGGGCTGCCCCGACATACTGCTGCTGCAGTGCGAGGAACTGGCGGTGATTGATAACCTGTCGGGCAAGCTCTATCTGATCGTGTATGCCGACCCCGGTCAGCCGGAAGCTTTCGCCCGCGGCAAGCGGCGCATCCGCGAACTAAAAGGACGACTGGCCCAGGCGGTCAGCATCCCCGCAGTAAAGCCCACGCCGAGTTACCCGGCGCAGCGCGATTTTGCCAAGGCAGATTACATCGCTGCTGTGGAGCGCGCCAAGGAATTGATTGCGGGTGGCGACTTCATGCAGGTGCAAGTGGGGCAACGCATCAAGAAGCGTTACACCGAGTCCCCCCTATCGTTGTACCGTGCGCTGCGTTCCTTGAACCCCAGCCCCTATATGTATTACTACCACTTTGGCGATTTTCATGTGGTGGGAGCGAGCCCCGAAATCCTTGTTCGTCAAGAGCGGCTCGAAGCTTCGACCAAGGTCACCATCCGACCCCTGGCAGGGACGCGTCCGCGCGGCGCGACACCAGAGCTCGACAAAGCGGCCGAGGCGGAACTGGTCAACGACCCGAAGGAGCGTGCCGAGCACGTGATGCTGATCGACCTGGCGCGCAACGACATCGGGCGCATCGCCACCATTGGCAGCGTCAAGGTGTCCGATGCGTTCTGCGTCGAGCGCTACAGCCATGTCATGCACATCGTGAGCAATGTGGAAGGTCGGCTCAAGGACGGAATGACCAGCATGGATGTGCTCAAGGCCACCTTCCCGGCAGGCACCCTGACCGGTGCGCCGAAGGTGCACGCGATGGAACTGATTGACCAACTAGAACCCACCAAGCGCGGCCTCTACGGTGGTGCCTGCGGCTACCTCAGCTACGCCGGCGATATGGATGTGGCGATTGCCATTCGCACCGGCATCGTCAAAGATCAGACGCTCTATGTGCAGGC
>CAJBVC010000405.1 GCA_903958915.1 uncultured beta proteobacterium | reverse complement strand
CAGCGTCACATGGGCACGGTCATGTGCCACCGGGCACACCAGGTCGATGCCAATCCGTTGGTGGACGTGGGAGCCAAGGACATCACGGCGCACGTCAACTTCACCGGCGTGGCGCTGGCCGCGCAGGATGCGGGTTTTCAGGTGCTGGGCTACACCAACCAGGCGCACTTTCTGATGAATTGCGGCATTGCCGACGCGCTGCAGGCCGCCACCCAGGTGCAGCGCATTGCGGCGCAGCGGCTGATCCTGGAGCACGAGATGGGCGAGTTCTTCAAGGTGATCGGTCTGACCAAGGGAGCGCCGTGGGATGCCATCGGTTTTTCGCGTGGTGACAAAACCCACAGGCTGTGAGTCGGCTACTCTCTGGCAGGGAGCCCGGGCGGCAGAGGGCCCTGCTCCGTGTCCCCCGCCCTGCGGGCTCCTCCTTTTACCTGCGCAGAACCCTCTGCCGCCCAAGTTCCCGCGACCTGGGCCACCGCACGGGCCCGTGCAGCAAAGATCTGCTCACCAATCATTTTGCCGCTAGCGCCCGTGGATTGTGCGTGAGCAGCTATGGAATCCGTAGCAACCGACTGCACGGCGCGTAAAGCCTGTGCCAGGCGGTCGGCCTGCGGATAAGGCTCCTGCACCCGGCCCAGGCGTCCCCGCGCGTCGCAGGCGCAGGCCTGCAGGATGTCGGCAAAGCGGGCCGGTTTGCGAAACGCATCGCAACGCTCCAGCAACCGCACCACCGCCTCGGCGCCGAAGTCGCCGCTGCGGTGGATGTTGCCATGTTCCCGGGCCACCACCTGAGCCAACTCCGCGCACTCGGTGGGCACACGCAGGCGCTGGCACAGGGTGCGGAGCAGCTTGACGCCGCGCTCTTCATGACCGATGTGGCGTGGAAGCTGGTCCGCCGGGGTCGATCCCTTACCCAGGTCATGGGTTAAGCATGCAAAACGAATCGCCAACGAAGAGCTTGATTTGGCGGATTGATCCAGCACCAGCATCACGTGCACGCCGGTGTCCACTTCCGGGTGGTGCTCTGCGGGCTGTGGCACCCCCCAGAGGCGGTCCAGTTCAGGCAGCACGCGCGCCAGTGCCCCGCATTCGCGCAGCACCGCAAACATCCGGGAGGGCTGCGGCTCCATCAAACCTTTGGCCAGTTCCTGCCAGACGCGCTCGGCCACCAGATGGTCGGCTTCACCAACCTCCACCATGTGGCGCATCACATCCATGGTTTCGGGTGCCACGCTGAAGTCGGTAAAGCGGGCGGCAAAGCGGGCCAGCCGCAGGATGCGCACCGGGTCTTCGCGAAAGGCCGGTGTCACGTGGCGCAGCACCTTGCTGGCAATATCGTTCTGGCCGCCATACGGGTCGACCAACGAGCCTTCCTTACGCCATGTTTTTGCGTCAAAAGTGCCATTTACGCCCGCCAGATGTGCGTGAACAGCTATCGAATTGATAGTGAGATCACGCCGTGCCAGGTCCTCTTCCAGCGTCACATCGGGCGCTGCGTGCACGGCAAAGCCCTGGTAGCCGGGTGCCGTTTTGCGCTCGGTGCGTGCCAAGGCAACTTCGTCATGGGTGGTGGGGTGCAGGAACACCGGAAAGTCCCGCCCCACTGGTACATAACCCTGGTCGAGCAAGTCTTTTGGTGTGGCACCCACCACCACCCAGTCGCGGTCCTGCACTGGCAAACCCATCAGGGCATCGCGCACCGCACCGCCGACCAAGTAGGTTTGCATGTCAGTTTGTACTGCTGCGGCGCGATAACCACAGCTTATGAATCGGGAGCGCCCAAGGTAGGGCCAGCGTGGAACCGGCTTTGCCGGGCCACTGGTGGCGTCCCCCTCCCGCAGGAGAGGGGGAAGGCGCGAAGCGGCTCAGGGGGCTTTTCACCTGTTCAGCCGATACGGCTCCTCGAAGTCTAGAAAATCCTGCTCCGCCAGTGCATCTTCGACCCAGGCCTTGACACCTGGCAGCGCGTAAACCCGGTTGATGTAAGCCTCGATCATGTCGGTCACCGGCAGACCATAAGTGCGAAGCCGGGTGCAAACCGGTGCAAAGTAGGCATCCGCCACGGTAAACGCACCAAACAGCATGGGTCCGCCATGTGCTTCCAGCAAGGCGCTCCACATCGCCACCAAGCGTTGTACGTCACTGCGCACGCCGGCGTTGTCGCGCCAGATTAGTGCGCCAGCGTCTGTCAATCTGGCTTCAATGTTCATCGGGCAGGCGCTGCGCAGGGCGGTGAAGCCACTGTGCATCTCGGCACAGATGCTGCGCGCGCGGGCGCGCGCGGCGCGGTCTGCGGGCCACAAGTGCTTTTCCGGGAACTGCTCGGCCACATACTCGGCAATCGCCAGCGTGTCCCAGATAGCGAGGTCGCCATCCACCAGCACCGGCACCTTGCCCACCGGGGTAATGGCACGCAGGGACTCCTTGAAGGTGGATTGTTCGTAGGTGGATGCGTCATTGAAGTTGTCGAAGCGCAGTAGGCTCTCTTCGAATGGGATGCCGGCCTGCGACAAGAGCACCCACGGCCGCATCGACCAGGACGAGTAGTTTTTGTTGCCGATGTAGAGTTTGAGCATCGCTTGTTCCTGATTGCAGTTGTGTGTCAACAGAAGCCGTTGGCCGTGCAGTGCGCGGTTCAGGCTTATAAAGCTGTGTATGGTAAGGCCAGGCGACTTCAGCTATAAATCGGATTCATATTGTGAAAATGCCTGCCGTCAGCGAAGGGACCAAAGGTTGAATTGCCGGATTGTGATTGCCAACATTCTGCGGTCATGCTGGATGGCGTTGCTACTGTTCACAACGTTGTGTACGGGGGCTATCGCGCAGCCGCAGCCAGTGGTGCTGGAGTACGCTAAGGGAGGGCTGCCGCTCCAGGGCAAAGTCGGCGTGATGCAGGACGGCTCGGGTGTTCTGACCATCGACGACGTGCGAGCCCGCTACGGTACCGCGCTCTTCTCCTACCCCGAAACTCTGGTGCTGGATAAAGGCAATGGCAAACCCACCTGGTTCGCTATCGGGCTGCAGCAGACCCATGGACCCGGTGACTGGGTGCTGACACTGCCCTCGACTACGGTACAGGATTTGCAGTTTATTGGTCCGTTCGATGCAGTCGGCAATTCGATTGGTGCGACCGTGCACACTGGCACCACACGCGATTTCAATACCCGCCCGCTAAACTCCGAAAAATTCAGCTTGCGCGTGCAGTTGCCAGGACCAGGTGCTTACACACTGTACGTGCGTTCAGCGTCGCAAACCGCGCAGGTCTATGACTTCAGGATATGGGACCTTGCAGCCTTTTTTGCCGATCGGCAGGACAAGCGCATCTTTGATGGTTTGTGCTACGGCGTGTTGTTGGGCATGCTGGTCTACAACCTGATGATGCTGCTGGTTTTCAGGGATCGCACCTACGCCTACTACGTGTTGACGGTCGCCTTTGCCACGCTGACGGTCGTCAATTTCAATGGCCACGATGCCCACTATCTCTTTTCCGGTGTGCCGTTGGTGGCCGAGCGGGCCACCGTTGTTTTCCCGGCTGTCTGGATGGTTTTCGGTGCACTCTTCGGTCACAGCTTCCTGAATTTGGCGCGTTATGCGCCTGTCATCGGGAAGATCGTTATCGGGTTGGCTGGGCTGTCGGGTTTCAGCGCCGTCGTCGGACTACTGGGCTACCTGTCGCTGGCAAACACATTGAACGAGTACCTCGCGCTGATCTCCACCTTGGTGGTGTTCGTCGGTGCATCGCTTGCCTGGAAGCATGGATTTGTGCCCGCCAGATGGTACTTGCTTGGTCACCTCATGCTCTTTGTGTCGGTCGCCGTCGTGGTATTCACCGGTTGGGGCTATTTGCGTTGGCCTTTCGTGTCCGACAACGGCCTGCAGACAGGCGTGGCGATTGAAGTGATGGTGTTTGCGGTAGCGCTGAGCAGTCGCATCCGACTGATGCAGTCCGTGCAGGCCGAACTCAAGGTCCGCACCGAACAATTGACGGTGGCGTCGGAGACCGATCCGCTGACCGGAGCCGCCAACCGGGCCGGCCTGGCCCAGCAAGCCAGCCAGGTGCTCACGCATCCGAACCAGCGCACACTGATCCTGCTGGACCTGGACAAATTCAAACCGGTCAACGATTTGTACGGCCACGAAGCGGGTGACGCGGTGCTGGTTGAGATTGCCCGACGCATCAAAGCCCTGTTGCGCGCCGATGACATGGTGGCGCGGGTGGGCGGTGACGAGTTTGTCGTTCTGCTCAACCAGGCCAACGATCGCGCTGTACTGGAGCACATTTCCAAACGCCTGCTCGACAGTATCGCCCAGCCGGTTGCATTTGGTGGACAGATGCTGACCGTGGGCGGCAGCCTCGGTATTGCACGCTATCCCGGCAATGGCCTGACCTTGCCCGACCTCATGCAGGCAGCGGATGTGGCGATGTACCACATCAAGAAAAACGGGCGCGCAGGCTACGCATTCTTTGACGATGTGCCCAGCCCGCCGGTTGCGCCAGTGTCAGGGTAAGTCCTCGGTCGGCAGCGGCACACTGGCGTCGCGCGGGCCGACACTGCCCAGACGCGCCTTGAGTGACTGTGGTTGCCCGGTAATCAGTGCGGCGTAGTTGGTGGTGTTGGACAGCACTTTCTTCACATAGTCGCGCGTTTCGTGAAACGGAATGTTTTCCGCCCAGATGGCGGCTTCGAGCACAGGTGCACCGCTTTGGCCACGCCATAGTTGCGGCCGGCCAGGACCCGCGTTGTAGGCCGCTGCTGCCATGGGCATGGAGCCTCCAAAATTGTCGAGCACCAGTTTCAGGTAGCCGGTGCCAATGGCGATATTGGTATCACGGTCATTGATGTCACGCGGCTGGAATCCGGAAAGGCCAATCTTCTTGGCGGTCCACTTGGCGGTGGCGGGCATCACTTGCATCAGACCCGAAGCGCCCACGCCCGAGCGCGCGTCCATGATGAACCGGCTCTCCTGGCGGATCAGTCCGTAGACATAGGCCGGGTCCAGTCCAATCTGTGCGGTGCGCGCCAGAACCGCCGCCTTGAATGGCAGGGGAAAGCGCTGTTCGAAGTCCATCACGCCTCTGGTTCGGTCGCTGGTGTTGATACAACGGTCCCATACTTCATTTTGGCAGGCCAGATCGGCAGCGGCGAGCAGTCCCCGGTCATCCAAGCCACCACGGACATGCAGATTGGTGTGGTAGTTCCACTCGCGCACTCCCTCAAGGCGCAGTCCGATGCGAATCGCATGCAGCGCACGGGCTAGCCCGGTGTTTTGGCGCGCGGTTTCCTTTTCTTCGGCAGTCAGGGGCTCGGGACGCGCCGGCACGGTGATCTTCTGTCCCAACTCCTCCAGCGCCAACTGTTCGTAGAATCCGCGCACGCTGGCAATGCCAGCCAGCAATTGTCGGGCCTGCGTGCGATTGGATTCTGACGCGTCCAGCTTTAGCAGGGCGCGTGCTTTCCAGTAGACCCAGGTGGGGTCTGCGCGCATGACTTCCGGCATGGCGGCGATGGCCTCCAGCACCTTTGACCAGTTGCCCATGCGCAGGGCAGCGCGGGCCAGCCACACCAAATGGTCCTCGTGCATTTCGGCGGCCTGCCCCTTGGCGAAAAAGCCTGGGGCATCCAGTGAGAGCTTCTGCGCTGCCCGTTTGCCGATCACGCCCCAGATCCAGCTGCGCTCTTCCTGGGTGAGCTGCGCTTTCCAGCGTAGTTTCTCGACCTCCACCGCCGCCTCGGCGGGGTCGAGGTAGGCCAGGCGGATCAGTGCCAGCGATACGAACTCGCGCGTTTGCGGGCGCAGCGCGGTGAGTTTGTCGCTCAGGTACTTGCCTGGGTTGAGATAGATGGAATTGACGGTCTTGGTCCAGCGCTCATCGAGCATGCCGACGGCCTGGGTGGCTACCCGCAGGCGATCGTTCTCCATGCCCAGGCGTGCGCGCAGCCAGGCTATGTGACGGTCAAGCTTTTTATCGTCCAACAGTTGCTCAGCTGCCGCAGCGCAGCCTTCATCGGCGTCTCTGAGCGACAGCCAGGTGTCAGCGACGAGCTTGCCGACATCGGCTGCGCGCGTCTTGTAATCCGTAAGCGCCCCGTAGCAGCGCACCGAACGGTCGTCGTTCATGCGGTACAGCCGCACTTCGCGCTCGAAAGCGGTCCAGTCGCGATTCTTGCCAAGTTGCAGCAGCCATTCATTGCGTAGCCGGTCTTCCTGGTAGGTGCCGCTGTAACGTGCCAGAAAATCCTGGATTTCCTTGGTGCTGGCGTCATCCAGGCGCGCGGCCAATTCCCAGTAGGCCGCCCAGGGCTCCAGCGTATGGCCACGCACATGCGCCAGCATGGAGGACAGGCGCTTGCGGTCTCGCTGCTTGAAGGCCTGTGCCATGTCCAGAATGATGGCGTCGGCGGTCGACGATTCGGGTCCTGCGGTGCGGGACCAGACGCTGGGGGGTAATATCAGTGCGCCCAGCAGGGCGAACGATGTCAGAATGGCTGAAAACTGCATATGGCGATTATGGACAACTCAGACGCATCGAAGATCGCAGCCAAAAAGGCCTTGCGCAAGGAATTGCTGGACAAGCGCATGAACCTTTCCGACTGGCTGCAACGTGGCGACCAATTGCAGCAGGTCATGCGCATCTGGCTGTTTGGCCGGCCAGACACGGTGGTGGGTGCGTATTGGCCGATCAAAGGTGAGTTTGATCCCTTGCCTTCCTTGCACCGCTGGAAGGAGGATGGCGAGTTGGTCGACCAGCCGCAGTTGCGTCGCATCGGCTTGCCCGTGGTCAACAAGGAACACAAGACCATGATTTTTCGGGCCTGGTATCCGGGTTGCCCAATGGAGGAGGACGCTTACGGCATTCCCAAGCCCAAAGACACCGAGGTCATTGTGCCGACGCTGCTGTTTGTGCCCTGCGTGGGTTACGCCGCTGGCGGCTACCGCCTGGGGTACGGAGGCGGGTTTTACGACCGCATGCTGGCGACCCTGCAGCCCAGGCCGTTCACGGTGGGCCTTGGGTTTGGCGTGGGTTTTCTACCGGATTTCGAACCTGAAGCGCACGATGTTCCGCTGGACGCCATTCTCAACGAGCACGGGGCGGTGTGGCCCGTTTGAAGGGCGGTGCACATTTGGTTGCGGTGTCGAAAGTTGACCTTTGTCAATCCGTGTAAAGTGACCACCCTCTAGCATGGTGACCTTCTAGGAGACATTCAGATACCATGGCAACCACGCTTACGAAAACGGCAACACGTAAAGCCAAGAGAAGTACCACCAAAGCACCAGCCCCCGCACCCGTGCGGGCTGCAAGGCAGGGGGACATCGCACCTTCCAGGCAACCCAGGCACATTGAAAAGTTTGTGGCGCAGGAGGCGACGCATGCGGCACAGGCCAAAGCCAGTGCGGCCGCCCTTGAGTTGTTGCGCCCGGACGCGGCTGGTACGCCCGAGGTTCGGGCCAAGGCGATGCGCTCGTTGCTGGAGGGGGCATCGGCCGATGACCTGGTGGTTTTGCGCAAGGCGTTGCTCGGCCAGACCGCGGAACCCGCCAAGGGCATGCACCCCGACGATGAACTGAGTTCAGACTGGCGTGATGGGGGCTACCCGTATCGCAATTTGATGCGTAGGAGCACCTACGAAGCGGAAAAGTTTCGCTTGCAAGTAGAGTTGCTGAAGCTTCAGGCCTGGGTCAAGGAGACCGGGCAGCGCGTAGTGCTGCTCTTTGAAGGCCGGGATGCCGCTGGCAAGGGAGGCACCATCAAGCGCTTCATGGAGCACCTCAACCCGCGCGGCGCGCGCGTCGTGGCCTTGGAGAAGCCTTCCGAAATGGAGCGCGGCCAGTGGTATTTCCAGCGTTATGTGGGGCATCTCCCCACCCGCGGTGAAATCGTGATGTTTGACCGCAGCTGGTACAACCGCGCCGGGGTTGAACGGGTCATGGGTTTTTGCTCGGACGACGAATACGGCGAGTTCATGCGCCAGACCCCCGATTTTGAGCGCAACCTGGTGCGCAGCGGCGTGCACCTCATCAAGTTCTGGTTCAGTGTCAGCCGCAAGGAACAGCGCCGCCGCTTCAAGGAACGTGAAAGCCACCCGCTCAAACAGTGGAAGCTCAGCCCGGTGGATTTGGCGTCACTGGACAAATGGGAAGATTACACCCGGGCCAAGGAGAACATGTTTTTCGAGACGGATACCGCCGACTCGCCCTGGACCGTGATCAAGAGCGACTGCAAGAAACGCGCGCGGCTCAACGCGATGCGCTATGTGCTGCACAAGCTGCCCTATACGGCCAAGGATTTGGAGCGCGTCGGCAAACTCGATCCTCTGATCGTGGGGCGCGCTCACGTGGTCTACGAGCGTGGCGAGCAGCCCAGTGCCATTCTTTAGTGCGACTAACATTTAAGCGGCTAACCAGGCAACTGCGAACGAAGATCTGCCGCATAGGACTTCAATGATTCTGCAAGCTGGGCGCGTTGCCGCGGCTGCATGCTGTTGTGCAATGCAGCGAAGTTGCCGCATCCCTGCTGGGTGAGTAGGACCTGGTATTTCTGGTAACTCGCGTCGGGGGAGGCGTACGAGCGCTGTATCAGGGCCGTGATCACCGATGGAGCCTGGTCTGCGGCGATGGTGCCCGAGCGAATGTTCGTCAGCGTGGTGAGGGTGTCCTGGTGGCGACGCAGGCTTTCGCGCGACTGGATGGAGGGGTTAAAGGGGGAGTTGTTCAACTGGGTGCGCAATAGCTCCACCTGTTCCGGGCGCAATTTGCCGTAAAACGACTCGGTGCGGTCCACTGCCTTTTTCAGGCGCCGCTCCATGCGCTCAGCCGAAGTGCCGTCCTGGTAGTCGCTTTGCCAGTCGATACGGCGCTTGGCCAATTCGCGCTCGAGGTGCTTGATCTGCGCCTCGCGCAGACCGGGCGCGACCGCCACCACCGTGGGCACCATGTGCTGCAAGGCGGTCTGGTACCGAACTTGCAGATCATTGGCCAACTGGCACATAGTTTCAGGGGTGGTGGGTTCCAGGGCACGTGCCTGCAGTTTGTCCAGCTGTGCCAACAGCAGCGGCAGTTCTTCTTTACGATGCCATTCATGGGCACGCTGCAGGCCTGCGCGCACGCTGCTGGCCTGTTCCGACTCAAAATCGAAGTAGCCATCAATCCACCAAAACACAAGACTTGGGGCGTTGCTGTAGGCCAGTCGCACGGTACCGCAGCCGCCCAGTAGCAGGCTCGCCAGCAGAGTACCGATAATAAGCACCCAGTGTCCGCGAAAATGGGGCTGCTGGCGCGGGACTGAACGTACAAACAAGGACATTGGGTTATGACGACTGCATTGACACAAGAGTTTGCGACGGCAGGGCCGCCGATCGATGTAGTCATTATGGCGGCCGGCAAGGGAACGCGCATGAAGAGCCGCTTGCCCAAGGTGTTGCACCAGCTTGCGGGGCGTTCGCTCCTGGCCCATGTGCTGGACACCTCCAAAACCCTGCGGGCACGCAACGTGGTGGTGATTACAGGCCACGGTGCTATCGAAGTAGAAGCGCACTGCGCAAGTAACGCGGGCGTCCTGGCCCCGCTGGTGCTGAATTTTGTGCGCCAGGAGCCGCAACTCGGCACCGGCCATGCGGTGCAGCAGGCGCTACCCAGACTGGCGGACGATGGGGTCGTCCTGGTGCTGTCGGGCGATGTTCCGCTGACGCAGCCGGCTACGTTGTTTCACTTGATCATGGCCAGTGCCGGTCAGCACTTGGCCCTGTTGACACTCGAGATGGCCGACCCCACCGGCTATGGGCGCATCGTGCGTGCCGGTGGACAAGCCGAGGGAGCGGTGCAGGCCATCGTGGAGCAGAAAGACGCGACACTGGCCGAGCACAGCATTACCGAAATTTACAGCGGCATCATGGCTGTGCCCGCGCTACACCTCAAGCGCTGGCTGGCGCGCCTGGACAACCGCAATGCCCAGGGTGAGTATTACCTGACGGACATTGTGAAATTCGCAGTGGCCGATGGCGTTGGCGTCGTGGCCCACAAAATCGACGATGCCGTGCAGGTGGCTGGGGTGAATAGTCCGGTGCAACTGGCCGAGCTGGAGCGTGCCCACCAGCTGCGCCAGGCGCATCGGTTGATGGAAGAGGGCGTGCGCTTGGCTGACCCGGCGCGCCTGGATGTGCGGGGTGACCTGCTGTGCGCACAGGACGTCAGCATCGACGTCAACTGCGTTTTCATGGGCAAAGTCAACCTGGGTGAGGGCGTTTCCATTGGGGCGCACTGCGTCATTGCCAATGCTGTCATCGAAGCTGGCGCGGTCATTCATCCCTTTACACATATAGACGGCGAGAACGTGGGGGTTACCGTTGGAAAGGGCGCTCTGGTGGGGCCGTTTGCGCGTCTGCGACCCGGTGCAACACTGGGAGCCCAAGTGCACATTGGAAATTTTGTCGAGGTCAAAAACTCGACACTGGCAGCAGGCGCCAAGGCCAACCACCTGGCCTACCTTGGGGATGCCACAGTGGGCGAGCGCGTCAACTACGGCGCCGGCAGCATCACTGCCAACTACGATGGTGCCAACAAGCACCGCACCATCATCGGCGCTGATGTCCATGTTGGCAGCAATTGTGTGCTGGTTGCTCCGGTCAATATTGGTGAGGGTGGCACCATTGGCGGTGGATCGACCATCACCAAGGACACCCCTGCGGGTGCGTTGAGCGTGGCGCGTGGCAAGCAGGTCAGCGTTGCCGGTTGGACGCGTCCCAAAAAGACTCCTAAGGCCTGACGGGAATCGAGATCCATGGATGCTCCGGCTGAGACTCGCATTGCTGCGCTGGAAGCGGAGCTGGCGGCCGTGCGCGCCGAAATGCAGCAGTTTACCTATACCGTTTCCCACGACCTGCGCGCGCCATTGCGCCACATCACCTCGTTTGCCCAACTGGTGCAAGAGGATGCGGGGCCGCTGCTCACCGCCGAGGTCCAGGGTTTTCTTGCGACCATGACCGACTCGGCACGCCACATGGGCGTTCTGCTGGATGGTTTGCTGGAGCTGTCCCGCGTCGGGTCCATACCGCTGCACGTGACTACCGTGGATCCTCTGCCACTGATCCGGGACGTCTGCGCCGAGTTGACCTCAAGGTACCCATTGCGGGGTTTGGAATGGCGTCTGCCCAAGGAGTTGCCGGCAGTGCAGGCGGATGCGGGCTTGCTGCGGCTCGTGCTAACGCACATACTTGGCAATGCCGCCAAGTTCACTGCGCCCGTCGCGTTGGTTACGGTGGAAGTTACTGGTCGACGGGCGCCTGAAGATGAGGCCGCTCTCGCATTGGAGATT
>CAJBVC010000404.1 GCA_903958915.1 uncultured beta proteobacterium | reverse complement strand
TGACAGTTTTTCGGCGAGCTTGCGAATGGGCGCCAAGCGCAGGGCCGCCTGTGAACTGGCAGCCCCTGCGCTCAACAGCGTGGCCGCCACTGCGGCCCCAGGACCCGCGCCCAGGCGCAAGTACTCCTGATACTCAAACCCGTGCGGATACCCCAGCAGGGCTGCGCTGCGTCGCACTACCCGGGTGTTAATGGGTGCCATGAAAAAAGGCCCCAGCCAGGCAGAAAAGTCACTGTCTCGACGCGGACCTTGCGGGTCGGCATGCACCTTGGCATTGGGCGGACGGGTGCCAGCCGGGTTGAGCAGGAATGGATCGGCCATAGCCTGATCCTGGCCACTGGCGAGCATGTTGAACAGCGAGGCCAGCGTGCCGCCATTGAAGCCACCGCGAATGCTGAACGCCACCTTGACGCTGCTACAAGGCTCACCAAACTGCGCCTGCATCGCCTGCTGTGCATGGTAAGCACTCAAGTCCGATGGAATCGAGTCAAAACCACAGAACGGAATGATGCGCGCACCTTTGCGCTGGGCTTGCAAGTCGTGGCGGTCAATCAATCCTTTGACCCAAGGGGTCTCCCCGGTGATGTCGACGTAATGCGTTCCGTGACGCACGCAGGCCGCCACCAGTTCGCTGCCGTACAGCGCAAAGGGCCCCGCTGTACTCAAGACAACCGACGCGTCACGCGCCAGCGCATCCACGGCCGCAACGTCATGCGCCTCGGCCACCACCACACCCACCCTGGGCGCACCACAATCGCGCCGCACCGCCTCCAGCTTGTCCGCAGAACGCCCGGCGATGGCCCACTTTAATCCCAGCGCTTTGACTTGCGCATGCTTTGCGAAATAGGCCACCGTTTGGCGCCCGACAAAGCCACTGGCACCATAGAGCACCACATCGTACTTGCGCGTCCGTGAAGTTGCCACAATCATCTCCCCTTGCTGAAAACACCAGAGCATAGGTCCAAACAAGCCCCTGCACCTGCAAAGGCTTGTCGCGTTGGTAACCGCAGCACCGCTGCCTAAGCACTACCATCTGCCGCTTCCCTATTTCCGCCTACCGCGAGTATTGCCATGACCACATCGACCTTGTCCAGCCTGACCAACCACCAGATCCGCCTTGCCGCGCGCCCGGTGGGGCTGCCCAAAGCCACCGACTGGAGCCACACCAGTGAACCGGTGACGGAGCCTGCAGAGGGTGGCGTCACGCTCAAGACGCTGGCGCTCTCGCTGGATCCGGCCATGCGCGGGTGGATGAACGAGGGCAAGAGCTACATCGCGCCGGTGGGCATCGGCGAGCTGATGCGCGCCGGCGGTGTGGGCAAGGTGATTGCGTCGAAGAACCCGAAGTTCGCTGAGGGCGACCATGTCAGCGGTGGCTTTGGCGTGCAGGAGTACATCACCCTCGCCGCCGACGAGATCAAGCGCAGCGGCCTTGTCAAAATCGACTTGCGCGCCGGCACGCTGACCCAGTGGCTCAACGTGCTCGGTATGCCGGGCATGACCGGCTATTTTGGCCTGATGGACGTGGGCATGCCCCAAGCCGGAGAAACCGTGGTGGTATCGGGTGCCGCTGGGGCGGTGGGGCAAACCGTTGGGCAAATGGCCAGGATCAAGGGCTGTCGCGTGGTTGGCATAGCCGGGGGTGCTGCCAAATGCGCATGGGTGGTCAACGAGTTGGGCTTTGATGCCTGCATCGACTACAAGAGTGGGCCAGGCGCGGTGCGGGCGGGGCTAAAGGAGCATTGCCCCAAGGGGGTGGACATCTATTTTGACAACGTGGGAGGCGACATCCTCGACGATGTGCTGGCACGCATCAACCGCAAGGCCCGCATCATCATCTGTGGCGCCATCAGCCAGTACAACAACACCACCGCGGTGCAGGGGCCCAAGAACTACCTCAGCCTGCTGGTCAACCGTGCCCGC
>CAJBVC010000403.1 GCA_903958915.1 uncultured beta proteobacterium | reverse complement strand
TTGGCGGTTGATGTGCCATCGCGCCTGTCGTTGGACCAAGCCAACGATGTCACGATCTATGCCATGAGTCTGGTCGGCACACCCTATCGGCATGGTGGCAACACGCCGCAGTCAGGATTTGACTGCAGTGGATTGATTGGCCATGTCTACCAGAGCCGGACCGGGGTGCGTACACCGCGTACCGTGCTGGCCCTGTCGGATTGGGGCGCCGTTGTACCCGCGCCCTCTGTGCGCACCGGGGATCTGGTGGTTTTCACGCGGGGCGGATCTGCCACGCATGCAGGCATCTACGTGGGTGAAGGCCGCTTTGTCCATGCGCCATCGACGGGCGGTGAGGTCAGGCTGGACAGTTTGCGCTCCAACTATTGGGCAAAACAACCGGTTGCTTTTCGTCGACCGTAGCGGGCACGAGCCCACACCCGCCTCAGCTTCGAGCGCAAAGGGTCGATAACTTGTACAGGGGCAGCTACAGCAGTCGCCCTTTCAAGAAGTACTGGAGGCCACCATGGTTTCTGCCATTTCTGCAAGTGCAAGCAGTACAAATGCACCCACTTTGCATCCCTCCGATGAGAGCGTCAAAAGATCCGAAGCCAGCAACAGGCTTCATCTGTCCGGCGCCGACCTGCAGTCGGTCATCGTGGATATTTCCAAAGAAGGCATCCAGTTGTCACAAAGCGAAGCAGCGGTCAAGGCACAGGAAGCACTGGCAAAGATGGATGTGAACCTGGACGGTAAGTTGTCGATTGACCAGTTCAGTGTGGTTACTGACAGCGGGTAGTGGCCGACCAAAGTAGAGGTTTGCGGGCAGGTTTGGGAAGCGATGCACTGGCGTGCATGGACTCGGTAAATTTTCGTAACCTCGTCAACGTGTCGACTCATGCACCGTTACAGGTACAAGCCCGAACGCATTTCTGGCTCGCTTATGACAGTCGAAGCTACCACGACTGTCGCCTAAAAAGTGAGTGTGAACCATGTTGAATATCAAGACTATTTTTGCTGCAACCGTGTTGACGGGTGTGGCTGCGTTTTCATTCGCGCAGACACCGGCAATGGCCGCTGCTTCTGCAGTAGCGAAACCCGCTCCAGTAGCTGCCGCCGCACCCGCAGCAGCGCCTGCCGCCGTGGCCGCACCGGCACCAGTCACTGCAGCCTCAAAGCCTGTGAATGCCAAGAAAGTCAATGCCAAGAAGAAAACGGCCAAGCCAGCCAAGGCGCCCGTGATGTAATTCTTTAAGGCGCAATGCCCTGAAGGGCGTCAAGGCAACTTGACGCCCTTGTCCGTTTGTGTGGGCTGCGTCCCCGTGCCATCAATGGGAACGCCATGGCAAAAAGCTGGCGCCAGCGGCCAGCCCTACGGTGACCGCCAGCAGGGGCAGCGTGATCGCACCGTCTACGCCCATCAGGTTTTGAAGCCACGGTAGCGCCAGGTGGGCGCAGGCACCCGCGGCGAACGCCACGCCCACGATCATCGCCAGCGTATCGCGCTGCAGTCGCACATGCCCTTGACGCAACTGCTCCAGTGCCAAAGCATGTTCTCGCTCCAGTTCATGCCGCCGCGCATCCAGATGCTGCATGCGTTCGTGCAGGATCCTGTTTCGCAGTTCCATGCGAAAGTTGGTGGGCAACGCCGGCGCAGCAAAGACGTTTTCCAGTGCGCGGTGTAACGCGTCGTTGGAATCGTATGTCTCGGTCATCATGATCTCCTTATAACCACAGTGCAGCACTGTCCAGTCCGCACGCTTGCATCGACTCACGCAATGCGGACCGCGCCCGGTGCAAGTGCGTTTTGACCGTACCCTGCGGCAATGCGAGAAGTGACGCCACCTCGGCCACCGACTGCTCCTCAAAATAATACAGCTTCAGGCAGGTTCTCTGCATCGGTGCGAGTGCGTCCACCCACTGGTGCAGCAAGCGGTGTGCGCCTGCGTCATGCGGTGGCCCATCGGGTGCTACTCGCTCTGCTTCGTCACGCACACCGGGCAATTCCATCGAAACTTCTGCGCCATGGTGCTGGCCCAACTCCGTCAGGCACCGATTTCGGGTTATCGCATAGACCCAGGTGGACACCGCTCCGCGGGTACTGTCGTAGCCCGGAAGTGCGCGCCACACGCGCAGCAAGCTGTCTTGCGCCACCTCCGGGGCCTGGCCGGTGTCGCCCAGCATCGCCACGCACAAATGAAATACCTTGGTCTCATACCGTGCCAGCAGCAATTCAAAGGCGGCTTCGTGATTGCCGTCCGTGATCAGGGCCACCAGGTCAACATCGCGTACCGCGGCGTCGCTGGCGGACGGTGGTGTGGCGACAGAATCAGATGGCATAAGCGTTGGTACCCGGCGCGTGGGAAACGGTTTCACACTTTGGCAAGAAAATATTGCATCGCAGATGAAACCGGTGCTGCCGTGTGCGGGTATCAAGCGTACCAACACCACACCAAGGACTACACCATGAACGATATGCGCCACATTATTGTCTTCTTGATTCCCATCGTCGCCATTGTGATGGGCGTGGGCCTGGGCATGCTCGGGCTGTTTCTTGACTACCAGAAGAAGACCCGGATGTTTGACCTGCACCACAAGGAACGGCTGCTCGCCATCGAGCGCGGCATGGAGGTTCCGCCATTGCCGTCGGAGTTTTTTGCCCCTGTGCGCAAACCGGTGAATCTGAAGGCCAACAGCTTGCGCTGGGGGTTGATATGGCTGTTTCTAGGGTTGGCACTGGGCACCGCCATGGCGCTCAACGATGGCATCGAACAGGCCAGCTGGGCATTGCTGCCCATCGCGGTGGGGGTGGCCCTGCTTTCCTTCTACAAGCTGGACCCATCTCCCGCACCCGCTGACGCTGCGTGAGTTGCGTCGATCGCGAGGGTGGCAGGCCAGCGCGTCGCTAATAATGCGCTGAATGCGAACTTTTGATGCCGATGCCCTGGAATGCCTTGCTGCCATAGTCGAAGAGGGTGGTTTCGAGCGCGCGGCGGTGCGCTTGTCGGTGACACAGTCCGCCGTTTCGCAGCGATTGCGTGCCCTGGAGGCGCAGATCGGCACCGTGCTGCTGGTGCGCAGTCGCCCCATCAAACCCACGGCGGCAGGGCGGCTGTTGATCAAGCACGCCATGCAGATGCGGCTGCTGCGTGCCGACCTGGAAACCGATCTGCACGACCTCACCGCCGGCGCTGGCGGTTTGCGCGAAGAGGACCGGATATCGATTGCCATCAACGCCGACAGCATTGCCACCTGGGCACTTCCCGCTTTGGGCCCTCTGGTGAGCGCGGGTCTGCCGCTGGAGATCATCACCGACGACCAGGACTTCACCCACGACTGGCTGCGCGAAGGTCAGGTGCTGGGCTGCGTGACCACGCTCAAAGAGGCACTGCGAGGCTGCAAGGTGCAGCCGCTGGGAGCCATGCCCTATGTCGCGGTGGCCAGCGCCGCTTACGCCCAGGCGCATTGCCCACAAGGGCTGACCGCCCACAACTTTCGCCAGATTCCCTTTGTCGCGTTTAACCGCAAAGACGACCTGCAAAGCGACTTTGTCTCCCGCGCCTTCGGGCTCAAACGGGTGACATTGAACCAGCGCTTTGTTCCGAGTTCAGAAGGTCAGGTGCGGGCCGTGCAGGCAGGCTGGGGTGCGAGCGTGGTTCCCGAAATGCAGGTGCGCGGACTGCTTGCGAAGGGCGATCTGGTGAACCTGGCGCCCAAGGTCGCCTTGCCCGTCAACCTCTACTGGCACTGCTGGAATCTGCACTCCGCCGTGATCGACCGCCTGACCGAGGCACTGGTTAATGCGGCGGCGCACGCGTTTCAGGGGTGATCGCAACAGCGGCTGGGGTTGCGGTGGAGACCTGTTTAGCGACCAGAACCTGTAGGCGCGGGCAGCGCGGGGCTTTGCATGACGACTGTGATTGACGATACACAATTCAAGCGGAATCTCATCAAATTCGTTGCTCCGAGTACGGCCGTGGCCGCGAGCCTGTGGTGGGACCAGACCACCGAAGACAACGGCGGTTGTATGACTATCTTCAGCGATCAAGCTGCTCCGTACGGGGTAGCCTCCACATGTCACACGCCCGCGTTACCACCGGTTGCCATTCAGATATTTGGCCGGAGGGCCGAACTCTGTACGTCCCGCCTGGCGGCATGCAGCAAAAGGCGACGCGAAGGCGTCGCCTTTTGCTATAGAGCCAATCAGCCTTTTGCGCTTATCTGGCAAGCGTGAGAAGCTATGAATTCAGTAGCAATTTCCGCCAAACAAGTGTCCAACGCGCCAAGCACCCTGATTGGCGTTCCTAATCCACACCACACCACACCGCACCACACCGCGCCGGTGTGGCCTGCGTATGGAAATGCGACATCAAAGAGAAAACTCCTCAGCGTCGGCGGCGGTCATGGTTTGGGCCAGCATGCGCCGCCCTTTGGAGCTGCCAAAGGCGACCAGATGGTCGGGCAGCGGGCGTTTATGGAAACTGGTCACGGGTATTGCTGGCGCGAATGCAGTATCCGCAGAATGTCAATCGCATCGCTACCGACCTGATAGACCACGATGTAATTGGGATGTACAACGTACTCACGGGTGCCGGCAACGCGCCCGGGGCGAAACAGATACGGCATCAGAGGAAGGCTTTCAGCCGACTGCACGATGGTCGTGAGCAGACTCTTTGCTGCCACAGCGTTACGCTGTTCGATGTAATCAATGATGTCCACCAAATCGGTGGTTGCTTCCTCAGACCAGCGGACTGCTTGCACGGGCTTTGCGGCGTTCTTCCAGCAATGTCTGAACCTTGGCCATGGCAGCATCGTGCGGCAGACGAGGTTGTTTGCTGCCCATGGCTTCCTGAACCTTGGCACGAAACCACTGGTTGTATTGGGCTTCCTGTTCGTTGGTTTCGAACTCGGAAACGATGGGGGACAGCACGACGCTCATGGAGCAAAGGTTAGCACAAAGCTCCTGCACTTGCCATCTCAGTGCCGCGGCGCTACCCGTGGTAGGACCAGGGTGAATGACGTTCCCTGCCCCAAAGTGCTCTGCACAGTGAGCGTGCCACCCAGGATGGCGGTGGCAATGTTGTGGCAAATCGAGAGGCCCAGGCCATTGCTGCCGCGCCCCATCTGGGTGGTGAAGAAGGGGTCAAAGACGCGTTTGATGTGGGCCGGTGCAATGCCACAGCCGTCGTCTGAAAACACCAGCTCGAGGTCAACCGCGTTGACTTGCTTGACCGCAATCTGGATGCACCCGGCGGACTTTGCAGCGAAGGCGTGTTCCAGGGCGTTGACCACCAAGGCGCTGAGCACCTGGCCGAAGGGGCCAGGGTAGCTGTCCACCGCAATGCCTTCGGGAATGTCCAGCGCAATCTGGTGGCCGGCACGCGCAATGTCGTGCGCAAGGGTAGCCAGCACTTCGACCACTGTCTCGTGCACGTCAAAGCTGCGCCGCTGTTCGCTGGTGCGGTCCACCGCCACTTGCTTGAAGGATTGCACCAGTCGTGCCGCCGTTGCAAGCCCCCGTGCAGTGAGCGCAGTGGCTTGCGCAACCTCGTCAAAGTAGGTCTTCAAGTCAGAGCGCTTGAGCAAGTCTTTTTCAAACTGTTCGGTTATCCGCCCATTGCGTTCTTGCAGGCTGGAGGTACTCAGAATGCAGTTTCCCAGCGGCGTATTGAGCTCGTGGGCCACACCTGCCACCAGCGCGCCGAGCGCGGAGAGTTTTTCTTGCGCCACCAGCCTCTCCTGCGCTTCATGCAGTTGGCGGTAGGCCGTCGCGTTGGCCAGCGCGACAGCGGCATAGGCGCAGAGGGAGCGAAATATCTGCCGCTCGGATGCGCCATACGCATCGGCTTTGACGGATTGAATGCTCATCACGCCCAGGATCTGGCTTTGCACGACAAGTGGCGCAAATAGCGCAGAGCGGGTGCGCAGGGTGCCGGGTACATGGCTGCGCTGGGCCTCGGCGGTGTTCATGTCAACTCCCAGTTCGCGCCGTTCACGCACGCACTGGGCGCAGTACGAGTGTTCCTGCGTCAGCGCAATGTGAGTCTTTTCCAGG